>JAFTFP010000187.1 GCA_017449485.1 Lachnospiraceae bacterium | reverse complement strand
TGTCGTGAATCAGACCTATCCCAACTGGCAGCTGTGCCTGGCGGACGGCTCTGATGCAGAACACGCTTACGTGGGAGAAGTGGTCGAGGAGTACCGCAGACGCGATGAGAATCTGAAGCAGAGAATTGTCTACACGAAGCTGGAGAAGAACGGCGGTATCTCCGCGAACACCAACGCGTGCCTGGCTATTGCGACCGGCGAGTATATCGCGCCGTTTGATCACGATGACTATCTGCACCCTTCAGTGCTGTATGAGTATGCAAAGGTGATCAACGAGCAGGATGCGGACTATCTGTACTGCGATGAGACGACCTTCCGCGACACGGATCTGAATAAGTTCGTGACCGTACACTTCAAGCCGGATTACGCCATCGACAACCTGCGGGCCAACAACTATATCTGCCATCTGTCCTGCTTTGCCAGAACGCTGCTGGAGGGCGAGGACCTGTACCGCTCTGAGTTTGACGGCAGTCAGGATCACGATATGATTCTGCGACTGACAGATAAGGCGCGCAGAATTGTGCACGTTCCGAAGCTGCTGTATTACTGGCGGTCTCACTCCGGCTCCACAGCCGGCAATATCGCGGCCAAGACCTATGCCATTGATGCCGCCAAGGGAGCGGTAGCGGATCATCTGCGCCGCCACGGGTATAAGAATTTCAAGATTACGTCGACACGGGCTTTTGAGACCATTTTCAAGATCACCTATGAGATCATCGGAAACCCGACCGTGTCCATCATCATTCCGAACCGGAATCATGAAGAGGACCTGCGGCGCTGCGTGACGTCGATTTTTGACAAATCGACCTATGACAACTTCGAGATCATCATCGTGGAAAACGGCACAACCGAAGAGGCGGCGCTGCGCTATTACAGCGAGCTGCTTTCCGGGCCGTACAAGGACCGGATCCGGATTATTGATGCTGACCGGGACGGGGCGGAATATGATCCGGCAGTGCGCACGGAGCCGAAGGAATTCAACTACTCCAGGATCAATAATATCGGGGTGCAGAAAGCGTCCGGAGAATATATACTGTTATTGAATAATGATACGCAGGTGATCTCCGTCAACTGGATTGAAGAGCTGCTGATGTACGCACAGCGGCCGGATGTGGCTGCGGTCGGCGCAAAGCTCTACTATCCGGATAAGACCATTCAGCACGCCGGCATCGTGATCGGACTGGGCGCCCACCGGACGGCGGGGCACACGCACTACCGGCAGAGAAGGGAAAATCTGGGCTACATGGGGCGTCTGTGCTATGCGCAGAATGTATCCGCAGTGACCGGCGCCTGCCTGATGGTGAAAAAGAAGCTGTTTGAGGAGGCCGGGGGCCTGGACGAGTCCTTCGCGGTCTCCCTGAACGATGTAGATCTGTGTCTGAAGCTGCGGGAGCTGGGCTATCTGAATGTGTTCACGCCCTTCTCCGAGCTCTTCCACTACGAGTCGGTCTCACGCGGTCTGGATGATCAGGGCGAGAAGGCACAGCGCTACAATGAGGAGTCAGCCAGATTCCGTGAGAAATGGAAGGAAGTGCTGGAAAAAGGCGATCCGTATTACAATCCGAATTTCACGCTGGATCGCAGCGACTACAGCCTGAAGGTGCAGGACTGACAGCCGCAATATGCCGGCAGGCTCTTAAATCGTGATTGATACGCCCGCAGAGGGCAGTTTACATCAACAAAAGGAGGGAAATTAGTTATGGGAGACAGAATTCAGGAACAATTCGCGTACTGGACGAGTGATCCGTATTTTGACGATGCGACCAAGCAGGAGCTGCTCGCGATCCGGAACGACGAGAAGGAAGTGGAGGACCGGTTTTACAAGGACCTCGCTTTTGGTACGGGTGGTCTGCGCGGCGTGATCGGTGCGGGCACCAACCGCATGAATATCTATACCGTGCGTAAGGCGACACAGGGATTGGCCAACTATATTCTGAAGAACGGCGATCCGAAGAAGGGCGTTGCCATTTCCTACGACTGCCGGATTATGTCCCCTGAATTTGCGAAAGAGACAGCGCTGTGTCTTGCCGCCAACGGCATCAAGGCCTATCTGTCCGATACGCTCCGCTCTGTTCCGCAGGAATCCTTCGCGATCCGCTATTTCGGCTGCCAGGCCGGTGTAGAAATCACGGCGAGCCACAATCCGCCGGAATACAATGGCTACAAGGCTTACTGGGAGGACGGCGCGCAGGTGACGCCGCCGCACGACAACGGCATCATCGCGGAAGTCAACGCGGTGACCGACTACAATGATGTGAAGACCATGTCAGAAGAAGCGGCTCTGGCAGCAGGTCTGCTGGTCTACTTCGGCAAGGAAGTGGATGACGCTTATATGGAAGCGCTGAAGAAGCAGATCATTCACCCCGATGTCATCCGCGAGATGGCTGAGGACATCCGGATCGTGTACACACCGTTCCACGGCGCCGGCCTTGTCCCGGTCACACGCGTGCTGAAGGAGCTGGGCTTCAAGCATGTCTTCGTCGTTCCGGAGCAGGAAGAGCCCGACGGCCACTTCACAACTCTGGACTATCCGAATCCTGAGGATCCGAAGGCATTCACCTATGCCCTTCGCCTTGCGAAGGAGAAGGATGCGGACATCGTTCTGGCAACGGACCCCGATGCAGACCGTCTGGGCATCTATGCCAAGGACACGAAGACCGGCGAATACATCGGCTTTACCGGCAACATGTCCGGCATGCTGATCGGCGAATATATTCTCAGCGAGCGGACCAGAACCGGCACCATGCCCGAGAATCCGGCATTTGTCACCACGATCGTGACCACCAATCTGGCCAGACTGATCGCGGAGAACTACGGCCTGTATTACAAGGAATGCCTGACCGGCTTCAAGTATATCGGCGAGCAGATCAAGATCTTCGAGCAGGAGCACAGCTACAACTATGTCTTCGGTCTGGAGGAGTCCTACGGATGCCTGCCCGGCACACACGTGCGCGACAAGGATGCACCGGCAGCCGTCATGATGCTCTGCGAGGCAGCGGCCTTCTATAAGAAGCAGGGCCTGACGCTCTGGGATCAGATGATCAACATCTATGAGAAGTACGGCTACTTCAAGGAGACACAGTACACCATCACCATGCCCGGCGCGGACGGCGCGGAGAAGATTTCCGCTCTGATGGACAAAATCCGGAACAACCCGCCGACTTCCTTCGCTCACTGGAACGTCCTGGAGTTCAGAGATTACCAGAAGGATTATGTAAAGAAGGCGGACGGAACCGAGACCACGACAGGCCTGCCGAAGTCCAACGTCCTTTACTTCGATCTGTCGGACAACGCGTGGTGCTGCGCGAGACCTTCCGGCACAGAGCCGAAGATCAAGTTCTACATGGGCGTCAAGGGCAAGAGCATCGAGGATGCCGAGAAGCTGGTTGAAGAGCTCACTGAGGCTGTCAAGGCACTGATCTGAAGGGAAAGGCATATTTGAGCTTTCGAGACGATCTAAGCAAAGCAATCCGCTATGCAAAGCGGAATGGCCTGAGGGAAATGTATTATGCCGCGGGGGAGCGGCTGCGGCAGCGCCGCAGCGCTCCCTACGGGTATGAGGAACCCTCCTGGGGAATACTGGAAGAACAGCGCAGGGATGCGAAGCAGTGGGAGAACGGCCCGCTGTTCAGTATCCTTGTGCCTTCTTATCTGCCGAAGGCAGAATTCCTGCGGGCGATGATGGAATCTGTGCAGGCGCAGACGTATCCGAACTGGGAACTGATTCTGGCGGACGCCTCCGAGACGATGCTGAGCGCCGGCAGGAGTTCCCTGCGCTCCCGGAGCGAGGTGCCGTCAGAGAACCAGGAAGCAGATCTGCGCACAGAGGCACAGCGCATCCTGGAATCCTTTAATGATCCCCGGTTTCACTATGTTCATCTGCCGGAAAACGGCGGGATTTCTGCCAACACCAATGCGGCGGCCATGCATGCGCAGGGCGATTACATCGCACTGCTGGATTATGATGATCTGCTGACGCCGGATGCGCTGTATGAAATGGCCGCACAGATCCGGAAGAGCAGCCCGGAAATTCTCTATTCGGACGAAGATAAATGCGACGAGACCGCGTCGGTTTTCTTCGAGCCGAACCGGAAACCGGATTTTAATGAAGACTATTTTCTTTCCAATAATTACATCTGCCATCTGCTGGTCATGAAGCGGGAACTCTTCCTGGCCCTGCAGCTGCGCAGCAGGTATGACGGAGCCCAGGATTACGACCTGCTTCTGCGGGCACCAAAATCCTGTATCGCACATATTCCGAAGGTGCTGTATCACTGGAGAACCCACGCCGCGTCGACGGCCGGGAACCCCGGCAGCAAGGACTACGCCTATGAGGCCGGCAAAGCCGCCCTGGAGGAGCATCTTGCCGCCTGCGGAATCCGTGCGAAGGTGACGCATTCAAGACACAGGGGATTTTATGACATTGAGTACCTGCCGGACCTGTTCTCCGCTCGGGGAGAGGTCGGCGTGATCGGCGGAAAGGTGCTGAATCAGAAAGGCCGGATTGTCGGCGGAATGATGGACGAAAAGGGAAATGTGGCTTTTGAGGGTCTCCATGTCATGGAGAGCGGGCCGATGCACCGGGCTGACACACGTCAGACTGCGGTTGCGGTGGACGCACGCTGTATGGAGATCCGCCCCGAGCTGCGTCCCCTGTATCAGGAGATTTTCGGTGTTTCCTACGAAAACCACATTATGCAGGGCGGCGAGCAGCTGAAAAGCAGGAGCATTGAGTTCTGCCATCGGGCCAGACTGATGGGTTACCGGACAGTTTTTGAGCCGACGATGACAAAGACGGTACAGCAGTGAGACCAGATCAGGAAAAACGGATTACGGTTGTCATACCGAATTATAATGGAATAAAATATATCGAGAACTGTCTTCGCTCCGTGCTCGCCCAGACAGAGCCCTGCGAGGTGATCGTGGTGGACAACGGCTCTACAGACGGCAGTCTGCAGCGAATCCGGGAGGCGTTCCCAACCGTCCGTGTGATGGAACTGGGCGCGAATACCGGCTTTTGCCATGCCTGCAATACGGGCATTCACGTGACGCGGACAGAGTTTGTGATGCTGTTGAACGACGATACGACGATGGAGCCGGACTGCATCGAGAAGCTGCGCGCGGCAATCGAGCGGCGGCCTTACGCCTTCAGCGTTCAGGCGAAGATGCTGCGCATGCACTGCGAGGAGGGGCAGCCGCAGCAGATTGACGGCGCAGGGGATCTCTACTGCGCAATGGGCTGGGCCTTCGCCCGCGGAAAAGGGAAAAGCGCACAGAAGTACCGGAAGCCCTGCGGGATCTTCTCATCCTGCGCGGGTGCGGCACTGTACAGAAGAAGTGTGTTTGACGTGATCGGCTATCTGGATGAGCGGCACTTCTGCTATCTGGAGGATGTGGATCTGGGATTCCGTGCTCAGCGCTTCGGCTTCAGAAATTATTACGAGCCGGAGGCGGTGGTTTATCACGCCGGCTCTGCTTCGAGCGGCGGGACCTACAGCGCCTTCAAGGAGGTGCTGACAGCCGGAAATAACTATTATCTGCTTTACAAGAATCTGCCCGGTGTGCAGTATGCCCTGAATGTTCCGCTGATTCAGCTGGGCATAGCGATCAAGCGTAAGTATTTTAACGGGAAAGGCCTTGGCGAGGCCTATGAAAAAGGGCTGGACCGGGGAAAGATGCTGGTGGAGCGGGCTAAAGCGGCCGATGCTGCTGCGCGGTACGGGCTGCCGGCAGCGGGTGATCCGATTCCGGAGGAAGCCTGTTATGAAGTGACGGATGAGCGGACGCAGCATGTGCTTCCGCTGTATCTGGGCGGAAAGGTGCATACAGGCCCGGCGGGATTTTTCCATTGTGTGCGGATTCAGGGCCTTCTGTGGCTGGGGCTGATCCAGCGGCTTTTCGTATAAGTGATTTGAAGTGAGATGATCAGAGACAATCAGGTGATGTTCAACCGGTTTCATATCCTGCTGGACGGTGCGGTTACGGCACTGTCTTTTGTGCTGTCCTGGATGCTCAAGTTCATGTCACCCTGGTCGGAGTTCCGGCCCGGCATCAACGCACTGCGGGCATCGGTCTACTTCCAGTCCCTGATTCTGATCGTTCCGCTGTATCTGATTCTGTATTCCATGAGCAATCTTTACACCTCGAAGCGGGTCACGCGGATCCGGACCGAGGTGGCGGGCATTCTGAGAGCGAACACCATCGGCGTCGTGGTCATCATGGTGGCCCTCTTCCTGATTCAGTCCGAGCGCCCCGAGTACGCGGACTATTCCCGTTCTCTGATTGCCCTGTTCTATGTCGTCAATATTTTCCTGACAACGCTGTACCGCTACCTGCTGCGCAAGGCACTTTATTATTTCCGCCGCAGAGGCAACAACTTAAAGCATATCCTGCTGGTGGGTTACTCCCGCGCGGCAGAGGCTTATCTGGACCGGATCCAGAACAACGCACAGTGGGGCTATGTGGCCCACGGCATCCTGGACGATCACGTGCCGGCAGGAACCATGTACCGCGGCGTGAAGGTGCTCGGCACCATCGGCAATCTGG
Organism: Lachnospiraceae bacterium; assembly: GCA_017449485.1. Taxonomy (GTDB): domain Bacteria; phylum Bacillota; class Clostridia; order Lachnospirales; family Lachnospiraceae; genus CAG-791. The sequence continues at coordinate 2,840 of JAFTFP010000187.1, read as the reverse complement.
AGTACATTCTTCCGGAGAACAAGCTGGACGAAATCGCCATCACCCTTTCTCTGCAGGATTATGATGATCTGGAGAAAATCGTTGACATGTGCGAAAAATCCGGCGTTCACACCAAGTTTATCCCGGATTATACATCTCTTTTCCCCAGCAGCCCTTACACAGAGGATCTGATGGGGCTTCCGGTCATCAATATCCGCTATGTGCCGCTGACCAATACCCTGAACGCGTTTGTAAAACGCACCATGGATATTGTCGGCGCGATTATCTGCATCGTTCTGTTTTCTCCGCTGATGCTCATGGCCGTCATCGGAACAAAGCTGTCCAGCAAGGGACCGGTGATCTTCCGGCAGGAGAGAGTCGGCCGGCACGGAAAGAACTTTACCATGTACAAGTTCCGGACCATGGAGGTGCAGACGAAAGAAGAAGAGGCGAGAGGCTGGACGACCCGCGGGGATGCGCGCGTTACTAAATTCGGCAGCTTCCTGCGCAGAACCAGCATTGACGAAATGCCTCAGTTCTTCAATGTTCTGTCAGGCAAAATGAGCCTGGTCGGGCCCAGGCCTGAGCGCCCGCAGTTTGTAGAGAAATTCCGGGAGGAGATTCCGCGTTACATGGTCAAGCACCAGGTCCGCCCCGGCATTACGGGCTGGGCTCAGGTAAACGGTTATCGGGGAGACACCTCGATCCGGCGCCGCATCGAATATGACCTGTATTATATTGAGAACTGGAGCGTCGGATTTGACCTGAAAATCCTCTTCCTGACGGTGTTCAGAGGGTTTATTAATAAGAATGCTTATTAACGGGATTCCGTAATGATTACGGAATTGTTACAAGTCAACCTTGTATTTATAGTATTATTGTGAGAAAATAGGTAAGTTACTTTTTTGAATGCCGGAAATAATGGAGGCAGGAATGGCAGGCAGAAACCGCGGAAATGATCGTTACGACGATTATGACGATTTTGAAGAATATGAAGAGCGGCAGCGCATGCGCCGCGATTATGAACAGGATTACGGCGACTACGGCGAATATGATGATTACGGCGATTACGACGATGACGAGTACGATGATCGCTATGACAATTATTACGCTGAGGAAGAAGACTTCGGAGACGATTACGATTATATAGAGGAAGGCGAGTACGAAGACCGGGCAAGACGCAATGTCCGCAGCCGGTCCAGAAGCAGCTCATCGAGGAGAGATGACCGCAGATCCGCCCGTTCTTCTTCCGGCCGCAGCTCGTCCAGAAATTCCGGACGGGGCAGGCGCAGCGACAAGAATCAGGATAAGAAGAAACGCAGAATTATTCTGTTTATTGCAGAATTGCTGATTCTGGCGGTCGTGCTGTTCTTCCTGTATATGACCACCCGCGTGGAGCAGGTGGAAAAGGCAGAGCTTCAGACGGAGAAAATCGAGGAGACCATCAGCGAAGAGGTCAAGGAGAACGTCGAAGTCGGTGAGATGAAGGGCTACCGGAACATTGCCCTGTTCGGCGTGGACTCGACCACAGGCAGTCTGGAGAAGGACACGCGAAGCGACTCCATCATCATTGCGTCCATCAACGAGGATACGGGCGAGGTCAAGCTGGTCAGTATCTACCGTGATACCTATCTGAACCTGGGCAATGATTCCTATAATAAGTGCAACACGGCTTATGCCAAGGGCGGTCCGGAGCAGGCGATCAGCATGCTCAACATGAATCTGGACATGAATATCACGGACTTCGTGACAGTCGGATTCGGCGGACTGAAAGACGTGATTGATGCCGTCGGCGGAGTTGATATTGATGTGGATGAAGCAGAGCTGCAGCATATCAACAACTATCAGCTCACCATGGCGGACAACCTGAAGCTGTCGGGCTATACCGAAGTGACGCACACCGGCATGCAGCATCTGAATGGTCTGCAGGCGACGGCGTACTGCCGGATCCGTTATACGACCGGCTGGGATTACATGCGTGCGGCCCGCCAGAGAGAAGTGCTGATGGCGACCATTGAAAAGGCCAAGACCTGCTCGCCGGCGACCCTGATCTCCGCGCTGGATGCCATCGCACCGGAAATCTATACTTCGCTGGATATCACGAAGGATGTGCCGGCCATGATCGCAGACCTTCCGAAGTATTATATTCAGGAGGAAGATGTGAGCCAGATGGGCAACGGCTTCCCGCAGCAGGATATGCGGACCTCGGGTCAGATCAGTGCTGCGCTGGGTGACTGCGTAGTACCCAGAACGCTTTCGGACAACGTTGTGTGGCTGCACCACTTCCTGTTTGAGGACGAGGATTACTCCGTATCGCAGCAGGTACAGACCATCTCCAATAAAATCGACGCCGACACCTCCTGGATGCCGTGACGAAAGAAAAACACGATGATGTGTGAAAACAGTTTAAGGGAGAGCCATGGCGGCTCTCCCTTATCAGATCAGAGCCATATTGCGGATGTGATCATTCCGGCCTATCATCCGGACGGGAAGCTGCTTCAGCTTCTGTCCATGCTGCAGCAGCAGGCCTTCAAGGTGCGCCGGATCCGTCTGATCAACACCGAAGAGACAGGCTGGGCGCAGTTCCTTTCGCAGCAGGGCCTGTCCGGTGAACAGTTTGCGCAGCGCTTTCCTGAGGCGCTCGTCACCCACATCCGCAAGTCGGATTTTGACCATGGCGCGACCCGGAATCTCGGGGTGCTCGCCGCAGAGGGGGCGGATTACGTCATCATGATGACGCAGGACGCCGTACCTGCGGATCAGAATCTGGTGGAGGCGCTGGTGAAGCCGCTGATGGAAAATGCGTCGCTGTGTGCTTCCTATGCGCGGCAGGCGGCGGGAGAGGACGCGAAGGAAGCGGA
>JAFTFP010000186.1 GCA_017449485.1 Lachnospiraceae bacterium | reverse complement strand
GTTGATGCGCTCCACCAGCAGATCCCAGGTGATCACACCGTCATTCTCATAAGGCATCTCATGCAGGACAAAATAGCGTGTCGCATCTGCACCGAACAGGTCGATCAGATCATCCACGTAGATCACGTTGCCCTTGGTCTTGCTCATCTTCTCGCCGCCCTGTAAGAGCCACGGATGTCCGAAGATCTGCTTCGGAAGCGGCTCGCCCAGTGCCATCAGGAAGATCGGCCAGTAAATCGTATGGAAACGGATAATGTCCTTGCCAATCAGGTGCAGATCCGCCGGCCAGTTCTTCTTATATTCCTCCGAGCTGTTCCCGTCCGCGTCGTAGCCGATGCCTGTGATGTAGTTGGTCAGTGCGTCCAGCCAGACATAGACTACATGCCCCGGTGCAAAATCAACCGGAATGCCCCAGGTAAAGCTGGAGCGGGAAACACACAGATCCTCCAGGCCGGGGAGCAGGAAGTTGTTCATCATCTCATTCTTCCTGGATACCGGCTGAATGAATTCCGGATGGGTATTGATATGCTCGATCAGGCGGTCAGCATATTTCTTCATGCGGAAGAAGTATGCCTCCTCCTGTGCCGGATGTACTTCACTGCCGCAGACCGGGCATTTATTCTCATCCTCTACCTGAGATTTGGTATAGAAAGCCTCGCACTCCTTGCAGTACAGGCCTTCATAATGTCCCAGATAAATATCGCCCTGGTCATACAGCTTGCGGAAAATCTTCTGAACCTGCTTCTCGTGATCCTCGTCCGTCGTGCGGATAAAGCGGTCATAGGTCGTGCCCATCAGATCCCAGAGGCGCTTGATTTCGCCTGCGGTCTCATCCACAAACTGCTTGGGCGTCATGCCCGCACGCTTCGCGCGCTCCTCAATCTTCATGCCGTGCTCGTCCGAGCCCGTCTGAAAATGAACATCATAGCCATCGGCTCTCTTGTAGCGGGCAATGCTGTCTGCCAGCATGATCTCATAACAGTTTCCGATATGCGGCTTGCCGGATGTGTAGGCAATGGCGGTCGTGATATAGTATTTACCCTTGTTCTGCATTCTGCTGTCTCCTTCTTTTCCGGAATGACTTAAAGATCACCCGTGAATCCGCTCCGATTCCAGTCTGCTCCAGTTGGTCAGAATCTCATGTCCCGTCTCCGTGACCAGAACCTGAATCTCCCACTGTGCGGACGGCTTCTGATCCATGGTATAGATGGTCCAGCCGTTTTCCTCATCCTGGAAAATCTCATCTGTTCCCATGTTGACCATCGGCTCGATCGTAAATACCATGCCCGGAACCATCAGCATTTCTGTCCCCGGTTTTGAGACGAAGCTGACAAACGGATCCTCATGGAATTCCACGCCGCAGCCGTGGCCGCCGATCTCGCGGACTACCTTGTAGCCGTTCTTTCTGGCGTGCTGGTTAATTCGGTCACCCATATCGCCCAGGAAGTGCCACGGGATGACTTCGGACAGGCCGATTTCGATACATTCCCGGGTCACCTGCACCAGGCGTTTCTTCTCCTCTGACACTTCTCCAATCAGGAACATTCGTGAAGAATCTGAGAAGTAGCCGTGGTAGATCGTCGAGCAGTCCACATTGATGATATCGCCGTCCTGCAGCACGTGATCCTCATCCGGAATACCGTGGCAGACCTCCTCGTTGATGGACGTGCACACGCTCTTCGGAAAGCCTTCATAATGAAGCGGTGCCGGAATCGCGCCCATCTTCACGGTCGTGTCGTAGACGATATCGTCAATTTCCTGTGTCGTCATACCGACACGGATCTTAGACATCACCTCGTCCAGGCAGGTCTCGTTGATCACAGCGCTCTCGCGGATTCCCTGAATCTGCTCCGGCATCTTTAAGAGCCCGCGGTCCGGCACGATATGCCCTTCCAGCTCAAAATGCCGCAGCTTCTCATCAAAATCCATGTGGCAGTTCTTATACTTTTTTCCGCTTCCGCACCAGCAGGGTGCATTTCTTTCGATCTTCTGCAATGCCTTATCCTCTGTATCTCCGCAATCTGACGCTGAAAAAAACTTCGGTGCAGTATTTTATCTTACCACACCGAAGCTTTATGAGCAATCTTTCCTGATGTCTGACAGCCTGCCGGCAGCTCAGCACTCAGCCTTCTTCAGGCAATATGCCGAGGTGTTCCGCAAACCATCTTGTGTTTTCACAGGCATCGCCTCTGTAGACCGCAGAACCCGCCACGATCACATTGGCACCGGCATCTGTGACAATATCTATGGTGTCTCTGGTGATGCCGCCGTCCACTTCAATGTCCACATCCAGTCCGCTCTCATCCACGATTCTGCGGGCCTGCCGGATGCGCTGCGTCGAAGCATCGATGTATTTCTGTCCGCCGTAGCCGGGCTCTACCGTCATGACCAGCAGCATATCGATCCGCTGCAGGTATGGCACGGCGGCCTCAATCGGCGTGGAAGGCTTGAGCGCGAGACCGACCTTCTTTCCCTGCTCGTGAATGGCCGCGATACAGGCGCCGGGATCATCGGTCGCTTCGATGTGGAAGGTGATGATGTCTGCACCGGCGAGCGCAATCCGCTCGATCAGCTTCCGCGGCGTCTGAACCATCAGATGTACGTCGAAAACCAGATCCGTCTCACTCCGGATGCTTTTGATCACAGGCATGCCGAAGGTCAGATTCGGTACAAACACCCCGTCCATCACATCAATATGCACATATTGTGCACCGCCCTCCTTCGTCTGCGCGATCTGTTCCCCCAGCCGGTTGAAATCCGCAGACAGAATCGACGGAGCAAAGTAGTACTGACTCATTTAAGGAACTCCTTCACCTGACGGCAGATTCCCTTGCCGTCCAGCTCATATTTCTCCACAAGGCCCTGCGCAGTTCCGGACTCGCCGAAGCGGTCCCGGATTCCGATCCGATACTGTCTGGTGGGCAGCTTCTCGGAGAGCAGCTCAGCGACAGCGCCGCCGAGGCCGCCTGCGATAAAGGCTTCCTCTGCTGTGACGACACAGCCGGTCTTCTTTGCGGACTGCAGGATCAGCTCTTCGTCCAGCGGCTTGATGGTGCAGATATTGATGACCTCTGCATCAATTCCTTCTGCTGCAAGCAGTTCTGCAGCCTCCAGTGCGTTTGCGACGCAGATACCCGTCGCGATGATCGAAACATCCTTGCCCTCTCTGAGCAGGGTCCCCTTGCCGATCTCAAAGTGATAATCCGGGTTGTCGTTGATCACCGGGCAGGCTGCGCGGCCGAAGCGCAGGTAAACCGGTCCCACATAATCCAGTGCCGCCTTTACAGCTGCCTTGACTTCGATATCATCCGCGGGATTCATGACCACCATGCCCGGGATGGTGCGCATCAGCGCCAGATCCTCGAGACACTGATGGCTCGCGCCGTCCTCACCGACGGTAATGCCCGCGTGGGTCGCGCCGATCTTGACGTTCAGATGCGGGTAGCCGATGCTGTTCCGGACCTGCTCAAAGGCACGGCCCGAGGCAAACATCGCAAAAGTGGAGGCGAAGGGAATCTTGCCGCAGGTCGCAAGGCCCGCTGCGATACCCATCATATTCGCTTCCGCGATACCGCAGTCAAAGAAGCGGTCCGGATAAGCCTTCTTAAAGGTCAGTGTCTTGGTCGCATTGGAGAGGTCTGCATCCAGTACGATCAGATCCGGATATTCTTCCGCCAGTTCCTTCAGCGCATTTCCGTAGCTGTCTCTTGTCGCAATCTTCTTTACTTCACTCATGCCAGTTCCTCCCCGATCTTCTCCAGATCCTTCATCGCGATCTCATACTGCTCATCGTTCGGCGCCTTGCCGTGCCAGTCCACCGAGTCCTCCATGAAGGAGACGCCCTTGCCCTTCAGGGTCTTCGCGATGATGGCGGTGGGCATGCCCTTGGTCTCACGGGCTTCCTTAAAGGCTGCGCGCAGCTGATCAAAGTCATTTCCGTCAATGCAGATGACATGGAAATTGAAAGCTTCAAACTTCTTGTCAAACGGATACGGGTTATTGACCTCTGAGATGGGTCCGTCAATCTGCAGATTGTTGTTGTCCAGAATGACAACCAGATTGTCCAGCTTCTTCGCGCCGGCAAACATGCAGGCCTCCCAGACCTGTCCTTCTTCACTCTCGCCGTCTCCGATCAGCGTGTAAACACGATAGTCCTTGTGATCGATCTTGGCTGCCAGTGCCATGCCGCAGGCTGCAGAGATACCCTGTCCCAGCGAGCCGCTGGACATATCCAGACCCGGCAGATACTGAATGGACGGATGGCCCTGCAGGCGGGAGCCGACCTTACGCAGCGTTGTCAGCTCCTCGACCGGGAAGTAGCCGCGCTGTGCCATAACGGAATAAAGGCCGGGTGCAGTGTGACCCTTTGACAGCACGAAGCGGTCGCGGTCCGGATTCTTCGGATCGGCCGGGTCGATATTCATTTCCTCAAAATACAGAAAAGTGAAGATATCGGCCGCGGAAAGAGAGCCGCCCGGATGTCCGGCTTTTGCCGCGTGAACGCCGGTCACAATTCCCTTTCGGACTTCATTTGCAATACGCTTCAGTTCCAGATTGTCCATGAATCATTTCCTCCTCTACATTTAGTTAAACGAATCAATGGCTGCTCTCTCAATGGCAAGTCCGCTGATATACTTCTCCATGTATGCGTCAAATCCCTTTACATCCTCGGGATCCGGTTCAACCGTCTCTCCCTGCTGTCCCGTGAAAACATCCTCATCCAGCCAGTCCGCCAGCGATCTGCCCTGTCCGTTCAGCATATAGGAGGCCTGCAGCGCCACGCCCCATGCGCCGCCCTCGCCGGCTGTCTGCATGACCGTCACCGGGCAGTTCAGAGCCGCGGCGAGAATCTTCTGGCCGACGCCCTTCGTCTTGAACAGTCCGCCGTGTCCGTACATGGTGTCCAGCGCCGCGCCTTCCTTCTTCAGCAGCAGGTCCATACCGTATTTCAGAACACTCAAGGAAGAATACAGATGCACGCGCATGAAGTTGGGCAGATTAAAGCGGCTGTCCGCAGTCCTGACAAACAGAGGGCGTCCCTCTTCCATCTTCGTGATCGCCTCGCCGGAAAGATAATTGTAAGCCAGCAGGCCGCCGCAGTCTTTTTCGCCCTCCAGCGCCTTATTGTAAAGCATGAAATAGAGATCGTTCTTTTCAACCTGGAAGCCCATGGCTCTGCAGAACTCGTCGAACAGATGCACCCACGCGTTCAGGTCGGAGGTGCAGGTGTTGCAGTGCGCCATGGCCACCAGATCACCCGAGGGCGTCGTCACCAGGTCAATCTCCGGATAAACTTTGGAAAGTTCCTTCTCCAGGACGATCATGCCGAAGACGGATGTTCCTGCGGAGACATTGCCCGTGCGGCGTCTGACAGAGTTGGTCGCCACCATGCCGGTGCCCGCGTCGCCTTCCGGCGGGCACAGCGGAATGCCGCTCTCCAGATCCCCGGTGGGATCCAGAAGCGCCGCCCCTGCCTTCGTCAGCGTACCGGCGGCTTCTCCGGCTTTCAGGCTCTTCGGAAGGATCTCCTTCAGCTTCCAGGAGTAGCCTCTGTCGGCAATCAGTTCATCGAACTGGCTGATCATCCGCTCATGATAATCCGCCGTGTGAATATCAATGGGGAACATACCGGAGGCATCACCGACGCTGATGACTTTTTCTCCGGTCAGCTGCCAATGCACATAGCCTGCCAGGGTTGTGATGAAGCGGACCCTGCTGACATGCTCTTCTCCGTTCAGAATGGCCTGATAGAGATGTGCGATGCTCCAGCGCTGGGGAATATTGTACTGAAACAGATCCGTCAGTTTTTCCGCCGCTTCGCCGGTGATGGTGTTGCGCCAGGTCCTGAACGGAACCAGAAGCGCATCGTCTTCATCAAAAGCCAGATATCCGTGCATCATCGCACTGATACCGATGGCGCTCAGTCTGGTCAGCTTGACGTCATACTTGTTCAGCACGTCGCGCTTCACGGCCAGATAGCAGGTCTGAAGGCCTTTGCGCACATCCGCCAGATCATAAGTCCAGATGCCGTTCTCCAGCCGGTTTTCCCACTCGTAGCTCCCCTCCGCAATCGGACTGTTGTCTTCGCCGATCAGAATTCCCTTGATCCGCGTGGAACCGAATTCGATACCGAGGATAGCTTTTCCGCTTTTAATCCATTCCTTTACTGTTCCCATATTATCCCCTTCCTTCTATATTCATTTTCCGACGGCCTCCGCCGGATCATTAAATATCCGCGATATACTGCCTTTTATTCCCGCTCCCACCGGCTGATCTGATCCCGGTCCCAGAGCAGGATTTTCAGTTTCCGGGCCGCATCCCGCGCCGGGGCCGTGAAATACTGATTCGTCAGTACCGCACCGACCATCTGGTCATAGTAGTCCCGGCCCGCCGCCGCTTCCTGGACGGCATGAACACCGACCGGGGCGTTGTAGCATTTGCACTGCACAGCATAAGTGACGCCGTCCCGGACCGCCAGAATGTCCGCTCCGAAGTCGCCGCTTCCCCGGGTCACCTCCACCCGGTGAAACCCGTTGTCCCGCATCAGCTCCGCGCAGTAAAATTCAAAATCATGCCCCTCCATCTCGTCGATGAGCGGCTCCGCGTAGGTTCTGCGTCTGCGGATCAGCATCAGCGTCAGGATGAAGACAATGACAATCAGGACGGCAATCGAAGCAAGTAAAGCAGCGTGATCACTCATCCGCCGCCTCCCTGTGCACCTGCTGCTCTTCTTCAGGCAGCTCCGGCGCCGTCCGGTTCTGTGTCCGGTCCGGATTCCGGAACAGAATCACTTCGCCGATTGCCCCGCGCACACTCTGAAAGTCCACGTGCGGAATTTCCGGGAAACGCAGTTCCGGCAGTTTCATCTCCGGCAGTCTCATTTCCGGGATTTTCAGTTCCGGCACATGCAGCTCCGGGAGCCTGACCTCCGGCAGCGAAACATCCGGTACCGGCACAACTTTCCGGTGCACATAGAATTCCTTCCCGTCCTCCAGCCGGATTGCCGCCAGCTGCGCCCGCATGGCTGCAATCTGTCCGCGCTCTCCCCAGTTCTCCGAGAGATCCATGCATTTGGCGCCGCAGTCCAGATCAATAAACTTTTCGCCGTGGAAAATACGGTTGCGCACGTATTCTCCCGGCTTCCGGTAAGGCCAGTGCTTTTCATACCGCAGCTTCTCAAAATAAAACTGCGTGATCGTGTGACCGCAGATAAACTGCTCATAATGTTTCGGACCGGTATAGGAGGCAAAAGGATCCTCGCGGATCATCAGTCTTCTCCAGACCGCGTCGATTTTATAATAAGACGGTTCGTCTTCTTCCTTCGGAAAATACGGATAGGCATGGGCGAGATGATACCATTTCCCGTCCGCCTGCGCGTCACAGGAAAAGGAAAGGCCCTGCATCCACTGAACCAGATCGGTTTTCTCCTGATCGGAGAGCTTCAGAAAACCGTTCCAGGTCACCATCCCGTGATTGTCAAAAAGCCAGTTGGAGGCACTCCGGAAAAAAAGCTCCTCCTTTGCGGCGGATAACACAGTTCCCAGGAACATCCACTCGTGATTTCCCATCAGACAGTGCACAAAGGGATACCGCTCATCCAGCTCCTTTACCACGAGTAAGGTCTCGATGGATTTTTTCCCCCAGTCCGCATAATCACCCAGGAGATAGAGCTGATCCGACCCGTCGTAACGGAATCCTGTTTTTTTCAAAAGCCGGTGAAATTCGTCCAGTGCTCCGTGAAGATCACCGATCACATAAGTGGCCATGGTCTGCGCTCCCTCGCTCTTCCCATTGTATCAATGATTCTCTTCTCTCACAAGAAAATATAAGCCGGATGAAAAAAGAACCGGACACAAAAAAGAAGCCGGACACTGCGCATCCGCGCAGCATCCGGTTTCTTCTGATTTTGCCGGAATCATTGCGCCCGGGGTCTTTTACAGCCCGGGCTGATTCTTATTTTGACAGATCGATGCTGCGGATCTGCTTGCGCAGCGGCAGCACTGCCTTCGGGTTGACGGACAGCTCGTCGACGCCCATTCTCAGGAACGTCTCCGTGAGCGAGAGATCCGCGCCCAGTTCGCCGCAGATGCCGACCCAGCAGCCGTGGCGGTGACCCGCCTCGATGGTCATCTGAATCGAGCGCAGCACGGCGGGGTGATGCGTGTCGGAGAACGGCTCCAGCTTCGCGTTCTGGCGGTCGATCGCGCAGGTGTACTGCGTCAGGTCGTTGGTGCCCAGAGAGAAGAAGTCCACTTCTTCGCCCAGCTCGTCCGAACACAGGACTGCTGCCGTTGTATCCAACATGATGCCCAGCTCTAACTTGCCGATCTGCTTGCCTTCAGCCTCCAGCTCCCGGCGGCACTCCTCGAGGATCGCCTTGGCTTCCACGACTTCGCGGACGCTGATGATCATCGGGAACATGATGCCCAGGTTGCCGTAGGCCGAAGCCCGCAGCAGCGCGCGCAGCTGTGTCTTGAAGAAATCCTTCCTGGTCAGGCAGATCCGGATCGCGCGGAATCCGAGTGCCGGGTTCTCTTCCTTGTCCAGGTTCATGTAATCGATGGTCTTGTCCGCGCCGATGTCGCAGGTACGGATGACCACCTGGCGCGGAGCCAGCGACTCAACCGCGAGCTTGTACGCCTGGAACTGTTCCTCCTCGGTCGGCGCTTCCTTGCTGTTGAGATAGACGAACTCCGAGCGGAACAGGCCGACACCTTCCGCGTCGTTCTGGTTGACCGCACCGATGTCCTGCGGCCCGCCGATGTTCGCGTAGACCCTGATGGTCTTTCCGTCGATCGTCGTATTGGTTTTGCCCTTCAGATCCTGCAGCAGCGCTTCCTTCTTGATGTCCTCTTCACGCTTCTTGCCTAGCGCTTCCAGGAGCTCTTTGGTCGGATCGATGTAGACGCAGTGGTTATAGCCGTCCAGGATCGCCATCTGGCCGTCCCAGCTGTCAGAGACTTCCTTGCACTGGATCAGGGTCGGCAGGTTCATGCTTCTTGCCAGGATCGCCGTGTGGCTGTTGGAAGAGCCTTCGATCGTAATCATTCCGAGCAGGAGGGACTTGTCGAGCTTGACGGTCTCCGACGGCGCGAAATCTTCCGCCACCAGGATCGAGGGCTCGGTTCCCTGCATGCTGGCAGAGTCCGTTCCCATCAGGATATCCAGAACCGTGTTCTGCAGATCGATGATGTCCGCGCTTCTCGCCTGGAAATACGGGTCGTCCATGCTGCGGAACATCTCCGCCATGTTGTCATACCCTTCCTTGACTGCGTACTCCGCTGTCTTCTTCTGTCCGAGAATGATTTCTTTGACAGAATCATTCAGGTCGTCGTCTTCCAGCATCAGGGCGTGGGTCTCAAAAATCGCCGCGCTCTCTTCACCGGCCGAAACAAGGGCTTTCTCGTACAGCTCGTTCTGCTGCTCGATTGCCTTCTCGACTGCCGCCTCGTAGCGGGCCGCCTCCGCGGACGGATCCGCGGCGGTGCCGCTGTCGATCGTGCGCTCCGGCGCTTTGTAGATCTTGATCTTTCCGATCGCGATCCCGTTCAGAATACTCTTACCAGTCGCAACAATCATAGCTTTTCCTTTCTAAAAGAAATTTAACTGAAGAATCCTCTCTGAAGGAAAACTGCTCAGAAATTCTCTTTGAAGAACTTTTCGATTGCTTCCGCTGCTGCTTCCTCGTCTTCACCCTCAATGCGGATAGTCACTTCCTGGCCCTGCTTGATGCCGAGACCCATGACCGCCAGGAGCTTGGTCAGGTTCGCTTCCTTGCCTTCCGGGCTGATGATCGTGAACGCGCTCGCGTACTTTTTGACTTCCTTCACCAGGATGCCTGCAGGACGTGCATGGATTCCAACGGGATCAGTAATGGTGTACTTGAATTCTTTCATTGTTTTTTCCTTTCTGCCGCAGCATTTAATTTAACCGGCCGGATCTTCAGACATCCGCACCGAATTGTGTATCCTCGTAATCGTCACTGTTGGTCAGCAGGACCACGACCGTCTCCGGGTGGCCGGCAGCCTTGATCTTCTCGCGTGAGAACTTCAGGATCGGCTGACCCTTCTTTACTTCTTCGTCCGCAGCGACCAGCGGCTCAAAGCCGTCGCCGTTCATCTCGACCGTGTCGACACCTACATGGATCAGAAGCTCCATCTCGCCGGGGCCGGTAATACCGATCGCATGCTTCGATTCCGCGACGGACGAAATGACGCCGTCCATCGGTGCAAAAACGGTCTCTGCCGTGGGCTCGATACCGACGCCTACGCCCAGCGCACCGGATGCGAATGTGGGATCCGGAATGTCTTCATAAGAGATAACGGTTCCCTCGACAGGCTGTGCAATCGTGCCGGCGGAGCACTTGATGACGTCCTTTTCAGGCATCTTCTCGGCGGGAGCGGCGGCTGCTTCAGCGGCAGGAGCCTTCTTCGCACCGGCGTCCTCCTCTTTCCAGAGAATGTTGGTGAGGACGAATGCAATGCCGCCGGAGATGGCAAGCAGGATGGTGTAAACAACCGGATTGTTGATGGTCAGATAGCCCGGGATGCCAGTCACGCCGTAAGCCGATGCGCCGATTCCGGTCAGGGCGCCGAAAATGGATCCGGCCGCGCCGCCGATCATACCGGCGATGAAGGGCTTGAAGAAACGCATGTTGACACCGAAGATCGCCGGCTCTGTGATACCCAGTGCAGCGGACATGGAAGACGGAATCGCGACGGATTTGGTCTTCTTGTTATGTGCCTTCAGACCGACAGCAAGGCAGGCGCCGAACTGTGCGAAGTTCGCTGCGGATGCAATCGGCATCCAGGTATTCAGGCCTGTCTCGGCGAGCATGCCGGCTTCAATAACATTGTACATATGGTGCAGACCCATGACGACGGTCCACGGATAGATCGCGCCCATCGCGCAGGCACCGACCGGATTCTTGACCAGAATCTTCGCGCCGGCGAGAACCCATGTCTCAAGCTGTGCGAAGACAGGGCCGATGATTGTGAAGGTGATATACGAAGTGACCAGAACCGTGGTCAGCGGTGTGATGAACAGATCGAGCATTTCCGGCACATGTTTATGCAGCCATTTCTCGATCTGACACATGATGAAGACGGCAATCATGACCGGGATGACGTGTCCCTGATAGCCGGTCTGCTTCACCGGGAAGAAGAAAATATTCCAGGTCGGAATCGCGCCCTCATAGCTCGCGACACTCCATGCATTGATCAGGCTCGGGTGAATCATCAGAAGACCGATGACCGCGCCGAGGAAAATATTGCCGCCGAAGACGCGTGCGGCGGAAATCGCCACGATACCGGGCAGGAAGACGAACGCCGCGTTCGCGACCATATCCAGGAATCCATACCAGTCGCTGCTTGCAAAGCCCGGAAGCGCTTTACCGAGAGCCTCGACCAGACCCATCATCAGACCGGATGCGACGATAGCCGGAAGAATCGGTACAAATACATCGCCGATCGGCTTGAGCAGCTTCTTCCACAGAGGCTGGCGCTCGGCCGCCGCAGCCTTGACGTCATCCTTCGTCGCAGCGGTCATGCCAGTGATATCCAGGAACTCGTCATACACTTTGTTGACAGTTCCGGTTCCGATGATCAGCTGCAGCTGACCATTGGATTCAAACATTCCCTTGACGCCTTCCACGTTATCCAGGTAGTCTTTATCGACCTTGCTGTTGTCCTTGATAACCAGACGGAGTCTCGTTGCACAGTGTGCCGCCTGCGCGACATTGTCGCGGCCGCCGATGTGATCGACGATCTCCTGCGCACATTTACGATAATCCAGTGCCATTTTCATATCCCCCTTTTTCGAATAGAAACACATGTGGGTGTAATCGTTTTCACCCAACTATGATTGTAATGTGGCTGCGGATTGTTTGTAAACTGTGGTTTCCGCCAATCTTAGCCCTCTTTTTTGTGCACAATGCACAAATAGTTTTTTTGAAACCTACATGTATGTGTCTGATTTGAATTTGTAATCGTTATCACTCTCCATTCAGAAGGCCCAGCTGAATAAATGCCTTCTCCAGTCCGTCCTCCTCCACGGACGGGCAGACCACGTCTGAAATCTCTTTCAGGGCTGCCGCTCCGTTCTCCATACAGACACTCACACCCACTGTCCGGATCATGGTCAGATCGTTCATGCTGTCGCCGAAGCCGTAGGTCTGTTCCACGGGAACTCCGAGTTCTTCACAGATCCGCAGAATACCCCGGCCTTTGTCAAAGGCGCGGTTGATCAGTTCCCCGTTCAGACATCCGTGTGCCGGTATTTCCTGAATGACGAAGTCAAAATCCTTCTCCAGCAGAGATCTGGCCTCAGCGAGCTGTTCATCCCGCTCGCACATGATGACTACTTTGTAAATCGGTCTGCCGTCATATTCTCTCATCGGACGGATGTCGAGACTTTCGGCGAGCGCCTTTCTCCACCGTTCGATCTCACTGTTTCCGCCGCCCTCCGGGCCCGCGTCCTGCAGAAAGGCGCCCAGATTTTCGTCTCCGTATGTGACATCTTTTGCCTCGATCGTGCAGAAAACACCGTTCCGGTGCAGGCTGTCAAGCGCTGTTTCGGTCTGTTCCTGTGTCATCGGCAGATCGAAAATGACACGCCCGTCCACCGTCACATAGCCGCCGGCGCTGGCTACCATGCCGTCAAAGCCGTACTGCAGAACCGGTTCGAGCATTGCGTAGTTGCGGCCGGTGCAGAGAAAGACCTTGTTTCCCGCTGCCTGCGCTCCGCGGATGGCGCGCAGCGCGCTCTCGGGCGGAACATTGGAACCGGGTGTTGTCAGCGTTCCGTCAATGTCCAGAAATATCAGCTTCATCATTAAACAGACCCCCTCTCAATGATCTTATATCCCAGCATCATCTGCCGGACCGGCATTTCCGTCGGTGCTTCCGTCTCCTGCTGCTCAATCAGCGACAGAAGCATCGCCGCGGCGTCCTCCCCGCACTCGCGGTAGTACAGGTGCGCACTCGTCAGCTCCGGGACTGCGGTGCTGCAGGCCCAGCTGTCACCGACGCCGGCGATCCCGAACTCCTCCGGGATCTTCCTCCCCTGCTCCCGCAGGGCTTTCATCGCGCCGAGCGCAATTGTGTCCGTCGCGCAGACCGCGCCGTTGATCTCAGGATGGCGCTTCAGGATCTCCTTCATCCTGAGATACCCGCTCTCTGCCGTGAACTCGCAGACCGTGACCGGAACCGCGTTCGGATCGAGCCCGGCACCGCGCACCGCGTCCAATGCGCCCAGGCGCCGCTGCTGTCCGGCCGCGACGTCCTTTTCCGTCACGCCCAGGAAGGCAATGCGGTCATGTCCCCGCTCCAGCAGGAGCCGTGTCAGTTCCCGCACCGCGTTATAGTCGTCGTGATAGACACAGGCAAAACCCGGATAATTCTGTCCGGTCACCACCAGCGGCACACGGCATTCGCGCATGGCGTCCGACAGAATCGGCGTAAGGCAGGTCCCCATCAGGATGACGCCCGCAACCTGGTTGTTCTGCATGATGTCCAGATATCCGAGCTCCCCGCCTTCTTCATGGTCCGTACTGCCCAGCAGCGTCACGTATCCGCGCTGGCGCAGCTGCCGGGCAATACCGGCAGTCACCTGACTGACGGAATCGGAATGAATTTTGGGCACGATTACGCCAATCTGCCGGATATGTCCGGTCCGCATGGTCTGCGCCACCAGATTCGGATGATATCCGGTCTCCTCTATGGTTTTCCGGATCCGCTCGCGTTTTTCCTCACTCAGTGATCCGCCGTTCAGATACCGGCTGACCGCCGCCGAGGAAACCCCGGCCAGTTCCGCTACTTCCTTGATTGTCATACCCCTGATGCCTCCCGTGTCTTCTCAGAATTTTGTCATCAGCCAGACAAAATCATAGCCGGCCAGGGTCACACCCTGCGCCTTCTGTTTTTTGCCGGTCAGAAGGTTCTCATATTCTTCCGGCTCGTTGATCCAGGCTGTCTGCATCTCCTCGCTGAAATTGAACAGTGCGATCAGCTTCTGCTTCTTATAATACCGGCCGATTCCCAGAACGTGATCGTTATAGGGCTCCAGCAGCCAGGTGTCCGCATCATTCTCGAAAACATCGTTTTCCTTCCGGAGCGCCTCGAGTTTCATAAGACGCGAATAAACGCGGTAAGGTCTGGTCCCCTTGCGGGTGCGTCTGCGCACATCCTTCCAGGGAAGATCGCCGCGGTGCAGATAGCGGCTGTCATCCGCTTTCAGCGGATCATCATGATAAGTATAGTCGTTGGTCTGCCCGATCTCGTCTCCGCTGTACAGCACCGGAATGCCGCTCTGTGTCAGCAGGAATGCATGAAGCATGATATCCAGCCGGATCGCGCGGGCGAGCTTCTCTTCGTTCTTCTCGTATTCGGCCGCCTCAATTCCGCACAGGGATGCGGTGGTTCCGCACAGACGCGCGTCTCCCAGAGTCGGGTCATCGTTGTAGAGCTCGCCGCGGGAATCGCTGCCTTCCCACTTGCCGGTCAGGTAGTCGTTCAGATATTTCTTGTGCGGCACTTCCTCCATGCCGAATTTGTGAAGGAAAGCGTAATCCAGTCCCCAGCCGATGTCGTCGTGGCAGCGCAGATAATTCAGGAAGGTATATTCCTTCGGCAGCGCAAAAACGCTTTCCAGCTGATGGCGAAGCAGCCGCACATCGCGGGTCGCCACTGTGTGCCAGGTGCTCGCCATGGTCGTGACATTATAGAGCATATGGCACTCCGGCTTTTCGACTGTGCCAAAATACGGCACAACCTTCGAGGGTTCCATCACAACTTCACCGAGCAGCAGCGTGCCGGGGCAGACGACCTCGCAGGCCATCCGCATAATGCGAACGAGCGTGTGTACCTGCGGCAGATTTCTGCAGTTGGTCCCCAGTGTCTTCCAGATATAGGGCACCGCGTCCAGTCGGATGATATCCACGCCGTGATTGCAGAGATTGAGCATGTTTGCGGTCATGTCGTTAAAGACAACCGGATTGGCATAGTTCAGGTCCCACTGGTACGGATAGAAGGTCGTCATGACCACCTTCTCCGCCTCGGGGCACCAGGTGAAATTGCCCGGTGCGGTCTGCGGAAAGACCTGCGGAACCGTCTTTTCGAACTCGCCCGGTATCACCCAGTTGTCAAAGAAGAAATACCGGTCCTGGTATTCTTTCTCGCCGCGCCGCGCGCGGACTGCCCACTCGTGATCCTCACTGGTGTGATTCATCACAAAATCCAGACACACGCTCATGCCCCGCTCATGGCAGTCCTGCGCAAGAGCCTCCAGTTCCTCCATGGTGCCGAGCTCCGGATCGACCTTTCTGAAATCCGACACGGCGTATCCGCCGTCACTCCGGCCTTTCGGGCTCTCCAGCAGCGGCATCAGATGCACATAGTTGATTCCTGTGTCCTGCAGATAGTCCAGATGGCTGCGGACACCTTTCAGATTGCCAGCAAAGGCGTTCGTGTACATCAGCATGCCCAGCATATCATTGCCGCGGTACCAGTCCGGCACTTCCTCGCGCGCCTCATCCCACTCCTTCAGGAAGGCAGAGCGCTCCTCGTAATACTGATAGAGCATGGAGCAGAAGTAGCTAAATGCCTGTTCGTCATTGTGATACAGCTCGGCGTACAACCATTTCAGCTCATCGTAACAGCGGTCCATGCGTTTCTGAAAAACCGCATCCCATTGCATATTCTCTGACATATTTTCACTCCTGTCTGATTAAAATTTTGTTATGAAACAATTTTGGAATCGATTTCATTATAGGAGTAAAAAAAGCGTCTCCGCAACCCTCAGCGCGAAGACGCTTTGTAGAAAATCCGGTATTCAATTTGTCACTTTTGTACAGGTCAGATATCCAGCATTGCACTGTAGGCAGCCAGCGCGCCGTCGGTGTCATGCGCCAGAACCTTCTTGGCGAGAACCTTGCCGAGCTGCACGCCTTCCTGGTCGAAGCTGTT
>JAFTFP010000185.1 GCA_017449485.1 Lachnospiraceae bacterium | reverse complement strand
GGATGAGAACTCGCTCATCCATGGGATATTTGACACCCTTGATTTCCTGGTAATCCTCGTGGCCTTTTCCGGCCAGCACAATGATATCCCCGGGCTCGCCGTGCAGGATCGCATAGCGGATTGCTTCCTTCCGGTCCGGAATCTCAATGTGTTTTCCATCTGTGCGGGAAATACCCGTCACGATATCCGCGATGATATCCTCCGGCTCCTCAAACCGCGGATTATCCGAAGTGATGATCGTCAGATCCGAGAGCTTTCCGCTCACCTCGCCCATGTCAAATCTGCGCAGCTTCGAGCGGTTTCCGCCGCAGCCGAAGACCGTCACCAGCCGGTGCGGCTGATACTCCCTGAGCGTACCAAGCAGGCTCTCGAGTGCCACCGCGTTATGTGCGTAATCAATCATCAGTGTGAACTCGCTGCTGACCCGCACCATCTCGATTCTTCCCTTCGTCCTGGCCGCCTTCAGCGCACTGGCAATTTCATCGGCCGGCACGCCGAACTGACAGCAGACCGCAATCGCGCACAGCGCATTATAGACGGAAAACCGTCCCGGCGTCGGGATGTGCGCCTGCATCTGAATCAGTCCCTCCGTGCGGAAGGTGACGCCCAGCTCACCGGGCGTGTGGACCAGCTGCAGGTCCCGGGCACGCAGATCATTCTTTTCGTCAAAGCCGTAGTGCAGCAGGCTGCAGACGGCATTCTTCGTCACTTCCTCCGCATAGGGATCATCTCCATTGATGATGCCGATCCGGCACTGCCTGAACAGCAGACTCTTGCAGTACAGGTAATTCTCAAAGGAATCGTGCTCATTCGGTCCGATATGGTCCGGGGAGAGATTTGTGAAAATCCCCAGATCAAAGATAAACCCTTCCGTGCGGTGCAGCATCAGTGCCTGGGAGGAAACCTCCATCACAACCACCTCCACGCCGGCATCCGCCATTTCACGGAAGGTCTTCTGCAGGACGATGGATTCGGGTGTTGTATTGCTGGCAGGGCGCGCGACTTCTTCGCCCTGCGCGTTGCGAAACCAGGTCTCAATGGTTCCGATCAGCCCCACCTTCTTGCCGGCGGCCTCCAGAATGGAACGGATCAGATATGTGGTAGTCGTCTTGCCCTTGGTGCCGGTCACGCCGATGGTTTTCATCTCTCTGGCCGGGTGTCCGTACCATGCCGCGGAAAGCTGCGCCATGGCAAGGCGTGTGTCCGCTGTCTTAAAAAGCACCGGCTTCTTTTCACACTGAATATCCACCGGCTCCTGCACGACCAGCACCGATGCGCCGGCGGCCGCAGCCTGATCCGCATAGGCGTGGCCATTGCTGTTGGCTCCCGCGATACAGAAAAACAGACTGCCCTCCCTGATTTTCCGGGAATCATTGGTGATCTCCGTCACCACCGTATCGAGCGCTTTTTCCCGCGCCTCACCGGTCAGCTCTGTGCCGTCTGCTGCAGCAAGCTGCCCCTCGATTCCTTCCAGAAGCTCTCGTAGTGTCCTGGTCATCCCTTTATTCTTCCTTTCCATGTGATAAATAAACGCACTGGTACCTTCTGCCATTTATTGCAGAATAATCTCATTCGATCACTCGATAATCCCGCATGATATACTGCATGCTTTCTCTTCCCATATAGCTGTTGATGTCCGGTGAGTACACCAGATGAATGCGGACCGGAGCGCCCGCGGTCAGATCCGGAATTTCTTCCGGAGGGCCGAAGCGGATCACTTCTGCGTAATCTCCCTCCGGCGTCCTGGCGTTAAACTTTACGACATTCCGGCTTTTGCCCAGTATACGGAAAGAAGTCAGGGTGATGTCGCGCGTGACAAAAAGCGGTTTCGGATTGCCTGTCCCGAAGGGCTCCAGCATGGAGAAAGAGCGCGTCAACGGCGCATCCGCGTAGCAAAGCGGCAGCTCCATATCAATATGAAGATCCTCCTCCAGCTCCGATGCATCCAGTGTGCACAGGCTGTTCAGGCGCTCCCTGAATGCCGGAAGATCGCCCTCCTTCAGTGTAACACCGGCTGCCATGGCATGTCCGCCGAATTTCACCAGCAGATCTGAGCACTGTGTCAGATTGTCGTAAAGATTATATCGCTCCGTGGAACGCCCGGAACCTTTCAGAAGCCCGTCTGCGACGCGGGTCAGGATCAGTGCCGGCCGGTGAAAGCGCTCACGTACCTTTCCGGCGACAATGCCGGCCAGCGATTCGTGACAGTTCTCCAGAAGAATCACCAGGATCCTGTCCATGGCATCTCCCTGTACCTGTGCAGCCCGGCAGGCGTTATCCACGCCGCGCTGAGTCATTTCCTTGCGGCTCTCATTGAGTTCCTGCAGTTCTCCCGCCAGGTGAACCGCCTTGTTTTCATCCGTCTCAAAAAACAGCTCCAGCGCCCGGTCTGCCCCGGAGAGTCTGCCGGAGGCATTCAGGCACGGACCGAGAATAAAGCCTGCGTGATAGGCTGTCAGCGGCTTTCCACTCAGCCCGCAGACTGAGATCAGCGCCTTCAGGCCGACATTGTCTGTCTTCTGCGCCTGCAAAAGCCCATACCGGACCAGAATCCTGTTCTCATCCTTAAGGGGCATCACATCGCAGATGC
>JAFTFP010000184.1 GCA_017449485.1 Lachnospiraceae bacterium | reverse complement strand
TGGCTCACGGTCTGAAGGAGATTGAGGAAGATCCCAAGCGCAGCGCAAGGCGCCTGGTGGATCTGGGCAAGCAGTTTTCCAAGAACCGCTTTCAGGATCTGATCTTTTCCGTCATGCAGGAGCTCCTCGACAATGAGAACAGCGCCTACTACGACATGCTGGCCAATCTGCTGCGCAACTCGGATCAGGACGCGCTCAAGCTCTTCGGCGTCAACATGGGCTACATGGGCTGGAGCTACGGCGCGGGCAAAATCCGGAAGGAGCAGGAAGAACTCGGCGTCAGCCTGCCGTGGTGCATCCTGTTCCGCTATGCTCCCGGCACACCGGGCAGCCTGAAGGCGCGGCAGATCATCTCCACCGTGCAGGAGGGACAGAAGCTCGGCATCTATGTCTATTTCATCCGCCAGTCAGATGCGGCGCAGACACCTTTTGAAATGCTGGATCTGTTTGCAGCCAACAAGGAATGTGCCTTTATCTGGGTGCGCGAGAGCGGACGGCTGACTGCCGCGGAGATTCAGCTGCTGGGCACCTGCAAGAACGTGGTCACGGTTCTGCCTGTCAATGATCAGGAATCGCTCCTGACGGCGGAACTGCTGCGGGAGAAGAAGATTCTGTTCTCGCTGTACACCACCTATACCGATGACACACAGTTCACAGATCCGAACGAGATGATCTTTCAGAACGTCCTCACCGCGCAGAGCTCCCTGTTCTTCCTGATTGCCAGCGACAACGCAAAGATCAGCTATGAGAAGGAGTGCTATGAATCCCGCCTGAAGCAGGAGTTCCCCTGCCTGATGCTGGATTACTACGGCGATGCCAGAAGCCTCTCCCGCGCGACGCTCGATCACCGGCATCTATTGGAAATCGGCGCGGACGGCGCCGTCATTCACCCCATGGAAAAAGCGGGCACGCCTTTTGATTTTGACGCCCCGCTCTCTGAAACTCTGAAAACAATTATGCCGCCGCGGCCGTAAATACGGTCCTGCAGCTGCCGGCCTCCAGGCCGGCTTTTTTTTCTATTAATTACTCCTCCTCTGACGGCATTCTCTGATAGACGTCCGCCAGCTGCCGGATGCTGGAAGCCAGCTCCGGTGAGAGGAAATTGGGCAGTACGCGCCACTGCCAGTTGCCATCCGCCACACCCGGGCAGTTCATTCTCGCCTCTTTGCCCTTGACGAGATAATCCTGAATCGGAATGATGCACAGATCCGCCACAGACCGGTAGGCCTCGCGGATGAAATCCCACACGAACTGTCCGTAGTCCGTGTAGATGGAATTGATGTATCTGCGCACATAGCTGCGCTCGCCGTCATTGATCTCTTCGATCCAGGCGCGCGCGGTGGTGTTGTCGTGGGTGCCGGTGTAGACGACACAGTTCTTCTCGTGCCGGTGCGTGACATAGACGCTGTTCCAGCTGGTAAAGGCAAACTGAAGCACCTTCATGCCCGGCAGTCCCGAATCCTTTAAAAGCTTCGTATTTTCCTTCGTGACCGTGCCCAGATCCTCCGCGATCATCGGAATATCGCCGAGCTGCTCCCGCAGCGCGTTGAAGAAGTCCATGCCGGGGCCCTTCTTCATTGCGCCGTTCAGCGCGGATTCTTCGCCGTAGGGCACCGCATAGTATTCTGCAAAGCCGTGGAAGTGGTCAATCCGGATTACGTCGTAGAACTCCCGGTTCCGGCGGATGCGCTGCATCCACCAGGCATAGCCGTTTTTCTTCAGCTTCGCCCAGTCATACAGCGGGTTGCCCCAGAGCTGACCTGTTGCGGAAAACGCATCCGGCGGGCAGCCAGCGACGGCTGTCGGCGTCAGATCCTTCTCCATCTGGAACGCCTCCGGGTGAGACCACACGTCGGCGCTGTCCAGCGCCATATAGAACGGAAGATCTCCGATCACCTTTATATTCTTCTTATTGATATAGGCCTTCAGTTTTTCCCACTGCTGTTCAAACACGAACTGCTGGAAGCACACAAAGCCGATTTCATCTGCAAGATTCTGCCGTGCCTCGTCCAGCGCGCTCTTCATGCGCTTTTTCAGCGGTTCCTCCCAGTCCTGCCAGCTTTTGCCTCCCTGCTGCTTCTTGATCGCCATGTAGAGGGCATAGTCGTCCAGCCAGAAGGCTTCCTTCTTACAGAACTCCTCGTACGCGCTTCCATCGTCTTTTTCAGCCTTTTCACCGCCCCGCTCCTTCCAGCGGTCATAGGCGATCCGCAGCACCACAAAGCGGTTTTCATACAGTGCGCCGTAATCGACGCGCTCCGGATCAGAACCGAACTGGCGGCTGTTCATTTCATCCCAGGTGAGCAGGCCTTCTTCAATCAGTGTCTCCGGGGAAATAAAGTACGGATTTCCGGCAAAAGCCGAAAAAGGCTGATAGGGTGAATCGCCGAAGCCTGTCGGCCCGATCGGCAGAATCTGCCAGTACCCCTGGCCGGCCGCCTCCAGAAAATCCGCGAACTCATATGCTTCCTTAGAAAAACAACCAATCCCGAACCTGGAAGGCAGGGACGAAATCGGATATAAAATACCACAGCCTCTTGACATGGCAGTGAATCCTCCATCATTTCATTCTTTATTTCAGTATTCTTTTCCGGCTCAGCGAACCGTCACAGATGTAACGTGGGGGTTGACGCCGTCATACCAGTACAGGAATCCCTCCAGATCCACCTTGTCGCCGATCTTCAGGTTTTTCACGGCCTGATAGACCTCCGTGTCTGCGCTGCACAGATCCGATTCCACTGTAAAGGTGAAGGTCTGTCCGCCCTTGGACACATTGAAATACAGGTCGTCTCCCTCTTTGCCGGATCCATCCCACTTATACATGAAGACCGCGCCCGTCTCCCGGTCCGCCGCCTCCACCGTCAGATCTTCAAACCGCACAAACCGGTTCTGATACTGAATCAGTTCTTCCTTGCCCAGCAGCTGTGTCACGTCGAGTGCAGGTGCGATATAGCTGCCCTCTTCAAATTCGATCACTGCGTCAATGATCTCAATCTCACCGCTCCACTTGGATTTCGTGCCGCTCACCTTGATCTTCTGTCCGGGGATCAGCCTGGCATACTCTTCCTCCGAGCAATACATGTCATAGATGAAATAGCCGCCCTCATAATCCTCAGAGTAAATGGAGACCATGCCTTCCCACAGAGACTGCACCGCCTGCACATATGTCTCGACGACCACGGGCGTTTCTTCCTCCGCAGCCACATACTCTGCGTAGGTCATGACGCCCTCGCCCTTCTGTTCCTGGACTGCCGGCTGCGAAGCCGCAAGGCCGGGCACGCCCTCTGCGCCCTGTCCGCTTTCCCGTGCGCCGCACCCGGAGAGCATCGCAGCGATCAGAATGCCTATGAACCAACCGGTCACTGTTTTTTTCAATCCCGTTTCCTCATCTTTCCTGACTATGCACCAGCTGCCCGTACAAGAAGCGCCGGGACGCAGTGCAAGGCGGCCCTGTCGTGTTGAATGGACAACGCCTCCTACGTATTATAGTGTGCTTTCCCCGGTTTGAAAAGATTCCAGCGGATGCTGTTCCGCATCCATTTTTCGCGATATAATCGCAGTAGCATCCGCCATTTCCTGCGGCGGCTGCACTCTGTCAGAATACGTACTGGAGGATATGTTTCATGCAGACGCCCGACTGGATCATCCGCCCCGTCCGGGAAGCGGACGCCCCGCAGCTGGCGGCGATCTATGCACCTTACGTGGAGCAGACTGCCATCACCTTCGAGTATCTTGCGCCCACTGCAGAAGAATTTGAGCAGCGGATCCGGAATACGCTTTCGTTCTATCCCTATCTGGCCGCAGAGCGGGACGGCACTCTGCTCGGCTATGCCTATGCCGGTCCCTTCAAGGCCCGCGCCGCCTACGCCTGGTCCGTCGAGACCACGATCTATGTGGCGATGGATCAGCACCGGAGCGGTGTCGGCCGCAGCCTCTATCTGGCACTGGAGGAGGCATTGAAGCGCCAGGGGATTCTGAATCTCAACGCCTGCATCGCCTGCCCGCGCAGCGAATCCGATCCGTATCTGGACCGCTCGAGCATTCTCTTCCATGAGCAGCTGGGCTACGTGCAGACTGCCCATTTTCACAACTGTGCTTCCAAGTTCGGCCGCTGGTACGACATGGTCTGGATGGAGAAGCCCATCGGGGAGCACGTCGAAAATCCCGCGCCGCCCATGCCATATCACACTGTTCAGGAAACATGAAATCATTCGTTTTCTCAGATCCTGTGAAGCATTCGATTCATCTTTATTTAAGAAAGGAGCAGTTATGGCCCAATTGACTTACGCAATCATCGGTTCCGGTTACCGCGCACAGTATTATGCCCGGATTGCAGTGCGCTGGCCCGCCCTTTTCAGGGCCTGTTTCCTGTGCCGCTCCGAAGAAAAAGCGCGCGGTATTTTCCTGCAGACCGGCGTCCCTGCGACCGTTTCCGTGGAGAATGTTCTATCCATGAAGCCGGATTTTGCCGTCATTGCCGTGAACAAAGACAGCGTCGCAGACGTGGCGGTGGAGTGGATCGAGCGGGGCATCCCGGTTCTGCTGGAGACGCCGGCCGGCTCCACGCCTGAGCAGCTTAAAAAGCTCTGGGAGCTGGAACAGCAGGGGGCCAGGATCGCCGTCTGCGAGCAGTATCACCGCTATCCGATCCTGCATGCCGGCATCGAGGCCATAAGCCAGGGGCTCATCGGAGAGCCGCGCACCGCCTATCTCTCCATCGCCCACGATTACCACGGGGCAAGCCTGCTGCGGCGCATGCTGAAAACGGCGGGTGAGCACTATACCATGACCGGTATTGCCCTGTCCACGCCTGTGACGCGGACAGATTCCCGCTACGAAGCCTTTTATGACGGCGAGTCCTCGCAGGAGGAGCGGGACGTCGTCCAGGTGCTCTTCGACTCCGGCAAGCACGCCGTCTATGATTTTGCAGGCGTGCAGTACCGCACCTTCATCCGCAGCCGCCACATCACGGTCCGCGGCGAGAAAGGCGAGTGGAGCGACACCATCGTCTCATATGTGAATGAGGAAAACGAGCCGGTTCGGAAATTCCTGATGCCGGATCTGCCGCGGGACTACCGGCAGTTTGACACCCAGGATCTGAAGGATCTGCGCAAAAGCTGGCGGCCCGAGCTGTCCATGGAGACGCTGCAGGATGAATTTGCCATCTCCACGATTCTCTATGACATGGGGGCGTTTATTGAAGGCGGCCCCGCGCCTTACTCTCTGAAGGAAGGTCTCGAGGACGCGCTCTTCTATCTCACGCTGAAGCAGGCGGCCGGCATGCCTTTCGTCGCGGTCAGCGAACCGCAGATGCCCTGGCAGGGATAACTCCCTTTAATTCTTTTTAAGTGTGATCCGCTCATCTATGGTAAAATGGATATGCTATGGGCATATCCATTTTTATTTCAAGGAAGGAGTGACAAAATGGGTGATGTAAAGACTGAGGTGCTGTGTGAGGAGAAGGGGCCCATCACACAGGAACTCCTCGAAAAAATGAACGGATGGTTCCGTGCGGCGAACTATCTGTCGGCCGGCCAGCTGTATCTGCTGGAGAATCCGCTTCTGAAAAAGCCGCTCACGATCGACATGATTAAAAAGAAGATCGTCGGTCACTGGGGAACTGTACCGGGACAGAATTTTGTCTTCGTGCATTTAAACCGCGCGATCAAGCGCTATGATCTGGATCTGATTCTTCTTTCCGGTCCGGGCCACGGCGGAAACTTCTACATTGCTAACGATTATCTCGACGGCAGCTACAGCGAGATCTATCCGAACATCTCCGAGGATGAGGACGGCATGGCCAAGCTCTTCAAGCAGTTCTCTTTCCCGGGCGGCGTGCCGTCTCACTGCGCACCGGAGACGCCCGGATCCATCAATGAGGGCGGCGAGCTGGGCTATGGCATCGCGCATGCATTCGGTGCGGTTTTCGATAACCCGGATCTGATCGCAGCTGTCACCGTCGGCGACGGCGAGGCGGAGACCGGCCCGCTGGCCACCAGCTGGCAGAGCAACAAGTTCCTGAATCCCATCACGGACGGCGCAGTGCTTCCCATCCTGCATCTGAACGGCTACAAGATCGCGAACCCGACGCTTTTCGCCAGAATGTCGCACGAAGAAATCGTTGATTTCTTCCACGGCTGCGGCTGGGAGCCGTATTTTGTCGAAGGCGACGAGCCCATGGAAATGCATCGCAAGATGGCAGAGACCATGGACGCGGTCATTGAAAAGATCAAGGCCATCCAGGAACACGCGCGGGAGAACAATGATCCCAAGCGTCCCATCTGGCCGATGATCGTTCTGCGCACACCGAAGGGCTGGACCGGTCCGAAGGTCGTGGACGGACAGCGCATCGAGGGCAACTATCTGGCGCACCAGGTTCCGATTATGATGGACAAGCCGGAAGAGCATCTGAAGATTCTGGAGGAGTGGCTTCGCAGCTACCACGCAGAGGAGCTGTTCGATGAGAACGGCCGGCTGATTCCGGAGCTGAGAGAGCTGGCACCAAAGGGCAAGGCAAGAATCGGCGCGAACCCGCACGGAAACGGCGGTCTGCTGCTGCGCGACTTAAGAATGCCCGATTTCAGAGATTATGCTGTCGAGCTTCCCACCCACACCGGCGAGGACGGTGAGACAGTCGTCGAGCACGGCGAGATCGACGGACAGGATATGACCGAGCTGGGCAAGTTTGTCCGCGACATCTTCACGCTGAACGCAGAAGCCCGCAACTTCCGCATTTTCGGACCCGATGAGACCAATTCCAACCGTCTGGGTGCGGTCTTTGAGGTAGAGAACCGTGACTGGAACTCCGAGCATCTGGACACCGACGATTTCCTGGCACCGGACGGCCGCGTCATGGATTCCATGCTGTCCGAGCATATGTGCGAAGGCTGGCTGGAAGGCTATCTGCTGACCGGACGTCACGGTTTCTTCGCAACATATGAGGCTTTTGCCCGCATCATCGATTCCATGGCGGCACAGCACGCGAAGTGGCTCAAAGTCTGCAACCAGCTGCCTTGGAGAGAGGAAATTGCTTCGCTGAACCTGATCATGGCTTCCACAGTCTGGCAGCAGGATCACAACGGCTTCACACACCAGGATCCGGGCTTCATGGATCACATCGCCAACAAGAAGGCCGACGTCGTCCGCCTGTACCTGCCGCCGGATGCAAACTGCCTGCTGTCAACTTTTGACCACTGCATCCGCAGCCGCAACTATGTGAATGTCATCGTGGCCAGCAAGCACCCTCGCCCGCAGTGGCTGACCATGCAGGAAGCCATCAAGCACTGCACGCAGGGCATCGGCATCTGGGACTGGGCGTCCAACGACCAGGGCCAGGAGCCGGATATCGTCTTCGCCTGCGCCGGCGAGACGCCGACACTGGAAGCACTGGCAGCTGTCTCGATTCTCAACCGCGAGCTGCCTGAGGTCAAAATCCGGTTCATCAACGTGGTCGATCTGTTCAAGCTGCAGCCGGCCAACGAGCATCCGCACGGCCTGACCGACGCGGAGTACGACATCCTGTTCACGCAGGACAAGCCGGTCATCTTCAACTTCCACGGCTATGCAAGCCTGGTGCATGAGCTGACCTACAGACGTCACAACAACCGTCTGATGCATGTGCGCGGCTACAAGGAAGAGGGAACCATCACGACACCGTTCGACGTGCGCGTCCAGAACGACGTGGACCGCTTCCACCTGGTTCAGGAAGCCATCAAGTACCTTCCTCAGCTGGGCAACCGCGGCGCTTACCTGTATCAGCGCATGAGCGACAAGCTCGTCGAGCACAAGCAGTACATCCGCAAGTACGGCATGGATCTGCCGGAAGTCGCCGGATGGAAGTGGGAGAGATGAGCAGCTTTGTAATAAGGCCGTAGAAACGGCACTGAATGCGCGAAGCATTTACATGGATTCTTCCGTCATGTGTGAGCGGGACCGCGACGTAACTCGTCGGCCGCTCCGATGACCGGCCGACTCAGACAGACTGCTTTCGGGCGGCAGGATCTGCCGCCCGAACCCGCTCATACATTTCCGGAATCATCCTGTAAAAGCAATTCGTGCATTCAAGGCCGTTTTCTCCGGCTTATTACAAAAAAATGAGACGGGCAGCAATGATAAATACATTGCTGCCCGTTTTCCTTATCAATGTTATGTGCTCTTGAAAAAAGAGAGGCCGTATCAGGCGCGGGTGCGCAGGAGCCTCATCACACCGGCGACCGCGCCGAAGAAAACGCCGGCGACCGGCCAGATGATCCAGGATTGATCCCATCTGCGGGTGATAAAGCTGTATGCGAGGAAGGCTGCGGTAACAACTGCCCAGTAGATTCCGGCGATGGGCCCGTTTTTCCTGGCCAGACGCTTTTCCTCTCTGGTGTAGTCCCCTTCTTCCAGCAGAATCTGCATGCTGCCCCAGAGAATGCTGCAGCGGACAATCATCAGAACGCCGATTGAGACGGTCACCAGAAGTACCGCGGTGGCGATCAGTTCAGCGGCCGCACTGGTTGTAAAAATCGAAACAGAGAGGATGGGAATAGCCGCGGCCACACACAGCACAATTCCGATGGTCAGCTGGGTGTTATAAGTATTCCGGTAGGCTTCCCGGCGTTCCCGCACCATCCCGGCAACACCGTATTCCGTATCGAGCGGTTCCTGTTCCAGATATTCGTAGCGGCTGCCCATCAGCCCTGTCGTCACAAAGAGCGCAACCGCAATGACCACCAGAATCAGCAGAACCGTTGTGCCGATGCCCTCCGCCGCATTCGGTGAAAGGGAAATCAGGCCCAGCTCCTGTGCCCCGGAAAGCAATATCAGCAGAACCGGTGAAAGAATGCACAGCATGACGCCGAGCGAGACACGGGCCGAGGAAAGGTTTCTGAAATGCAGAAATGCGGTGGCTTCTTCCATGGAGACCCGCCGGGCCGGATTATCCGGATCCGCTGTTTCTGTCTGGATCAGCTCAGGCAGCTCCAGCTCATCCTTCAGCAGATAATCTGTACTGACGCCGAAGATCTCTGAGAGCTTCAGAATCCGGTTCATATCCGGAATGGACTGGGCACCTTCCCATTTGGATATCGTCTGGCGGCTGACATCCAGCTTCTCTGCAACTTCTTCCTGAGACCAGCCGTTCTTTTTTCTGAGTTCAATTAACTTGTCCGCAAGTATCATTTCTTTCTCCTTTCGGTCTGAGGGATCTGTCCGGCAGATCCTGATCAGTGCTTCACATCTGTTGAGCACATCCTACCGAATGGAGCAGTGGCATACTATCAACCCTGCTTTACAATTCCGCAACGCTGCGTTGCAGATGCGGGAAAAGACGTGTTTTCGGCTTTAAAAATAGGATATAAGCAATCAAGAGCTTATTCCATCCCCAGATTCTTCCGGAAGGCACTCCGCACCTCTTCCTGATAAGCGCCGGCGTAGGTGCCGCTTAAGAACCGCGAAAGTGCCTCGTCCAGGAACCGGGTCCAGCTTTCCTTCTCATGATTCACCAGAATCGGATAGTACAGTACGCCGTTGGTGCCAGCCGCAGCTTCGTCGCCGGGCGCGTCGCCGCACATCAGGATGTGATCCGGCGCATAGCCCTTTTTAAGCAGTTCGCCGATGCAGAAGGCTTTGCTGCCCATCTCCTGGGTGCAGAGCAGGTCAACCTCATCGATCAGGCCGAACCGGGTCCACTCGGCCCGCACAGCTTCCGGATTGGCGCTGGAGACCACAACGACATCCGCGCACGCATGCGCCTTGGCAAGCGCTCTGTCCACACCCTCATAAGGGCCGACTTCATCTTCCGGCAGCGCCTCAATGGCTTCGTTGACGGCGCGGCTCCAGCTCAGTGCCTTGCCAAAAACCGGATCCTCGCCGGATTTTGCCTGGACGGCATCGTTGGACAGCTCCTTCGCATGCTCCGCCCAGTCCTCCAGCGCCTCAATGCCGTCGATCTGCGTGTACTGGTCATTGACCTCGCGCAGCATCATGGCGAGTCCCTTGAAGCGGTTGATGCCCCGGGTCGCGGAGAAGAGATTGATCACATTCCAGCGATCCAGAATCGCCTCCTGCCACTGCTCCAGGCCCCACTCGCGGACCATGCAGGGACCGAAGCACCGGAAATGCTTGATGTTCATGGTGTCCATGGCACAGCCGTCCGAGTCGACGCAGACGGCATAGTCTTTCTTTTTTTCAAAATCCTGCAAAGCGCTCATATCATAACCTCGTTTCCCAGCGTCCACAGAAGACCAGCTCGTTGCTGTGTCCCTTGAAGGCTGATTTTCCGGTGATCTTCTCCACCAGTGCGTGCAGATACTCCCTTGTGGAGCCGTAGGCATTGATGTAGGTCTTCATCATCGGCAGATCGTACAGGTGGTTCGTGTAATTCAGAGAGACACAGAGCGTCGGCACCTCGTGCACATACCACGGGATCTCGCCGGAGTGGGAGACGGAGTAGGTCAGCCGGGTGTTGTTTTCCTTTGCATAGCCCTTCATGTTTACGGCGACGATGACCAGATCACAGCTCTTCTTAAATTCCTCCGTGCTCTCGTGGGACATGCAGCGGAAGCGGTTGAACTTGGCCGCATGCTCCATTTCCATCTCATAGTAGTCCTGCGGAGCCGTCACCTCGAAGCCGGCCTGCTCGAGCTCGTCGATCAGAATCTGCTTGGCCGGGTCGGAGCCGTCCAGCATGGAAACAGGGGCGCTCTGCAGGAAATACAGACGCACTCTCTTCTTCTGCTCCGGCACGACCGGAAGCAGTCCCTGCGTATCCTTGACCAGTGCAATACTCTCATCCGCAGCCGACGCGGCCAGCGCATGATGTTCAGCGCAGCCTACGCGGGCAAGACCGCTCTTGTCCGGGAAGACCAGTTTGTCCAGTCCGGCGCGGGCCTTCAGGCCGAGAATCCGGTGCAGCGCATCCGACAGACGCTCCTGTGTGATCACGCCGCTCTCAAGACCTTCCCGCACATAATTCAGGTCCTCTTCGGGATCTCTGAAGAACAGAATCATATCGCAGCCGGCGGCCACGACGCCCTGGATGACTTCCTTTCTGGAAGCGGCCGTCGTCAGACCCGCCATGTGTGAAGCGTCGGTGACAATCAGTCCGTTGAAGCCGAGCTGTCCGCGCAGCAGATCCTGCAGCAGCTCCGGTGCCAGTGTAGCGGGTTTGATCTCGCTGTCCGCAATGCCGGGGCGCAGTCTGCGGCTGTAGGCCGGCTGACAGATGTGTCCGACCATGATGCTGGGCACACCCGCGTCGATCAGCGCCTTATAGACCTTGCCATAGGTCTCGTCCCACTCCTCGCAGGAAAGATCGTTGCAGCCCATGACCAGTTGCTGGTCGCTCTCCTCGCTGCCGTCGCCCGGGAAGTGCTTGGCCGCACACAGAATACCCTGCTTCTCCATTTCTTCCATGTAGGCCTTCGAAAGCCGGATAATCTGATCCGGATCATCGCTGAATCCGCGCGTGTTGACGATCGTGTTCCGCCAGTTCATGACCACGTCGCAGACCGGCGCAAAGGTCCAGTTGCAGCCGACTGCTGCCGCTTCCGCGCCGCCGACCCGGGCCATATCCCGGACGGTCTGCTCGGTTGCGCTCGCTCCGCAGGCGGCGCCGGTCGCGATCATCGTGCCCTCGCCCACCGCGCCGTTTCCGCCGGCCTCACAGTTGGCGGCAATCAGCACCGGAATGCGGCTCTTCTCCTGGAACGAGCGGTTCTGCTCATAGACCTCCTCCAGCGTGCCGCCCTGCCAGCGCACGCCGCCGATGTGATACTGATTCACCAGCCGGTCGATCGTCTCCGGATCCCGCTGAAGCGTCAGATTAATAAACAGCTGCCCGATCTTTTCCTCCTCGGACATCGAACGGATCGTCTCTTCGACCCACTCAATCTGGCTGTCTGTCAAGTTAAAAGGTTTTTCTTTCAGGTTGACCATCTTTTGCTCCTTTAAATTAAGTCAAATCTTTTGTGCCCTAAACGCAGAAGAGGGCCGCCGGAAAGGCCCGGCAGCCCGCATGTTTGCTTACTTCTTATAGTCAAAATCCGGAATGGTGTGCCAGCGGTCCTTGAAGTAATGGGCAGCCAGCTTTGGCTTACGATCCCGTGTGAACAGACCTTTCTTGTTGCCCTGGATCCGCACCAGACTCTGGCTGGTCGCAAAATCCGCAAAGTTCCACACGTGCTCGCCGACGACAAAATCGTACTCGTCGAATACCGCGTTGTTCATCTTGTAGTAGTCAACCTGATATTCCTCAGTGTACATCACCGGCGTGGTGTCGTGCATGCCCATCACCGTATCCGCACCGTACTCGGTGAACATCAGCGGCTTGCCGAGCTTCTGCCATGCATCCAGCTCCGCGCGCAGCATGAGCTCAGGTCCCTCGAGATCCGGACCGCCCACATACCAGCCGTAATAACGGTTCAGGCAGATGACATCCGAGAGTTTTGCGGAGATATCCTTGTCCGGGCCGCCCGCCATCTGAACGCTGGTCAGCGTGCAGGGGCGCTTCTCCGGATCCAGCTCCTTCGCCAGATCATAGAGCGGCTTGAAATACTCATAAGCGCCTTCCGAATAGGAATCCGGCTCATTGGCGATATTCCACATGACGACGCAGGCGTGGTTCTTGTCCCGCGCAATCAGATCCCGGATCACATCCATATGGTGATTGAAGGTCTGAATGCCGTGCTCCTTGTCAAAGGTTTTCACCTTCTGGCCGTTGAAATTCGCGCCGCCTCCGAAGTCAAAATTAATACCGACCGCCGTGGTCTCGTCGACCACTACGATACCTTCTTCGTCACAGAGCCGCATCATCTCTTCGCTGTACGGATAGTGACTGCAGCGGAAGCTGTTGGCTCCCTGCCACTTCATCAGCGAGATGTCCTTGATATACATGGCCTCGTTCATGCCGCGGCCATTCGGGAAGGTGTCCTCGTGCTTGCCGTAACCCTTGAAATAGAACGGTCTTCCGTTGATCAGGAAGCGGATGCCGTCCACCTTCACGGTCCGGACGCCGTAAGGAAGCTCGTAGACATCTTCGCCGCAGGTGACCCTGACCGTGTACAGATAAGCCTTGCCGGGCTGCCAGAGCGTGACTTTGTCCACCTTCAGAACGCCTTCCATGCCGCTGCACTCGGCGACCTTATTTCCAGCTTTGTCGAAGAGCTCGACCAGGGCAGCTGTCGCATCCTTCTCCGGCCCCTGCACCTCGACGCAGTATGCGATCTCCGCCGCGGGAGCTTCCTTCAGCGGATCATCCACACAGGATTTCAGCGTCACATCGGCGATATAGGTCTTCGGTGTTGTATAGATCCGGACCTTTCGAGTAATTCCGCAATAGTTGAAGAAGTCAAAATTCGGATGGTTCTGCTTTTTGCTCTCCTTGTAGCCGCCGCCTGCAACAGACATGCCGCCCATCATATTGCCCTGTCCGCCCACCGGGAGGGTCGTGTAGTCGATGACATTGTCCACAGCAATGGTCAGCAGATTTTCGCCGTCGCGCAGGATCTCGCCGATCTCCACTTCAAAAGGAAGGAAGCCGCCGAAATGCTCGCAGATCATCTCTCCGTTCAGATAAATCTTCGCGTGGTGGGTCACCGCATCGCAGCGCAGCACCACTCTCTGGTTCTTCCGGACATAAGCCGGAACCGAGATGGTTCTCTGATAGAAGACCCAGCCGTAGTGATCCCGGAAGTTAACACCTTCCTTGAGATCGTTGTAAGAAGCCGGAACGGGCATCGTCATGGCCTCTTCCAGCGGCTTTTCGTACCACTTTTCCTCGAAGCCGTTTCCATTGTCCAGCTTGAATGCCCATACACCGGACAGGTCACTTACAAGTCTCGATGCAGTCATAACAGGGTAAAGCATAAACACTCTCCTTTCAAATCATAATCATCCCGTTTTCATCCGGCTCTTTCGGAACCGCGATCATCCAGTCGATGAAGCCCATGGCGATCGAGATTCCTGTCCAACAGACGGCAATGTATAACAGGCCCTTTACCCAGTGTCTGGCATAAAACTGATTGATCCCGAACACTGACAGAAGACACAGCCAGAGATAGGTCTTGCGTTTGACCGGATTCAGCTTCGTGTGCGCATCCCGGAAATCATAATATCCCTGAATGATCCGCTGCCACAGCGGACCTTCTTCCACGATGCCGTGCTGCTCCTTTAAGTCCTTCAGCTCTCCTTCAAGCGCCACCAGCTCCTTAACCTGCTCCGCATCCAGCGGAGTTTCTGTCTTCTGCTCTTTTTTCGGCTTTGAGCCTGTTCCCATTGCCATCGTTATTGTCCTCATTTCAGCCCATATATCGGGCTGCGTCCGAATAAATCACTCTGCCTCAGAAATTAAGCTTCTTTCGCGTACTCTGCTTTAATAGCAGCAATCTTCTCACGGACTTCTTCCATCTTTTCAGCAGTCAGCGGATAATACTTCATCGCGACGACATTGAAGATCAGACCGATCGTGACAAGGCCGTACATCAGGAAGATACCGACGGTCTTGAGCTGCGGTGAGAACGGTGTGTCAACATCCGGCATCACTTCCTTGAAGCCGATGGCTGCCAGCAGAAGGCTTGCGATCAGCGGTGCCAGGGAGGAAACCATCTTATCAATGAAGCTGAACAGTGTTCCCATCAGGCCCGGTACATATCTGCCGGAGCGGTAAGTCTCATAATCCGCACAGTCCGCGGTCATCGGGATAACGATATTGGAAGCAACCTGCTGGAAGCCGCCGGTCACGACCGTCAGGACAAACAGCGCGATGGTGAAGAACGTGAAGCCATGGAAGCCCTCGTAGCCGGGCAGGTTCAGGCTTGTCGGATCTCCGAACATCCACAGCAGAATCATCAGAACGTTGCCTACCAGTGCAATCCAGCTGGAAAGGACCATCGCTCTTTTCTGGCCGAATTTTGTCGCAATAACACCGATTCCGAGAATGATGAAGATGACATTTCCGATTGTGGTATAGATCTGGAAACCACCGGACAGTGCATAGTTTCCTACAACGATACCGTACATAATGACCGTGACAACAGAAGTTCTTGCAGCGCTTCCCAGCTTATCGGTAGAAGCGGAGACAACCAGCATCTGGATGGCCTTGTTGTTCTTGATGACTTCGAAGTAATCCTTGAAGGTAACCATCTGCGGTTTGCCGGTTCCGTAATACTTGGTCTGATCCTTCGGCCAGATGGAAATGACCGCGATGCAGGTGAAAATAGCGGAGAGAATCGCAAACATCGCCCACAGCTCATGGTACAGGCCGAGGCTGGCATTGAATCCCTGATACTTCGGAACAAGGTAGGAAGACACCAGAACCTGACCGCCGGTGAACAGGATCATGTTGTTGATTGCGTCAAAAACCGCGAACAGCGGGCGCTGCTTCGGATCGTTGGTGACGCAGCTCTGTGCGGACTTGGTTACGACGCACTGGAAGGTGTAGCCGATGTAATAAAGGGCGTTGATCAGAATGAAAGCGATAACTCTGACCGCACCTTCAGGCATCTTCGGTACGACGAAGAACATCAGGAAGCTGCAGACAAACAGAATGATATTGCCGATGACCATGAAAGGCCGGTTCTTACCAAACTTTCCGTCTGTCTTATCAACGATGTAGCCGATGAACGGGTCTGTGACACCGTCCCAGATTCTCATGATCATGGAGAAGCTTCCCGCCAGAACCACGCCGAGTCCGACCCAGCCGGTGATAAAGTAAGCGATGAAGTTCATCATGAAAAGGTAAAGGTTTGTTGCGGTGTTGTTCAGCACATATCCGTAGATCCGCCACAGCGGTACGCGATGAATGCCGTTGCCAACATCATACTTATTGGTATTGCTCATTACTATCTCCTTTCTTATGCTGCTGTTTCCCAGGCAGCAGTCCCTTACTATGCTGTCTTAATACTACCTGTTCAGCGGTCTTCTGCGGCATGATAATATTTATGTTTTATCGTACATTATTCTGTTCTTCATGCTATACTATGAATATCGTTCTGTTTCAGCTTGATTTTGTCTTACTGGCTCAAAGCGTTGGATACGATATTCGTGTACGAGGGAGTGACAAGATGAACAATCCGATTTTAAAGCTGGCCTCCGATTACTTCGTCCGTCTGAATCTTCATCATATGCTGATCGATTTCAGACAGCCGCTGGATTCCGATGTGGATCTGGGGCTGCGCTGCCTGCTTTCCGATAAGACAGTTGAAAGTATCTCCGATTTCAAGAACCTCGATGAAGCCTTTTTTGAGCAAAATCTGATTTATTTCTGCGTGGACCGCTATCGCTGTCATTATCTGCTTATGCCGGTTCCAGGTCAGGAGACACCGATTGTCTTTCTCGCCGGTCCCTTTCTGACCTCTCCACCGAATACAGCCTCCATTCAGACATTAATGCGGCATCTGGCTATCCCGCCTTCCTTTCTGACCGCATTAAGCCAGTATTATTCCACATTGCCGATGCTCAGCCAGGAAAACATCCTTGAACCTTTTGCTGCAAGTCTGGGGGATTCTCTATATGGGCCGGGACAGTTTTCCATCCGGTATCTGTCCCAGAGAATCGAGGCGGATACGAACTTTGACCCTTCCGCCTCTTCTGTGGAGATCACAGACAACTCCGTCCGGGAGCTGGAGCGCCGCTATGAGATTGAAGAGAAAATGATGAACTGCATCGCTCACGGCGACATCGACGGTGCTCTGCGCTGCACCAATGATTCTGCTTTCAGCAGCCTGGACAACCGCGCAGCCTCTGCTCTGCGCAGCCGCAAGAATTATATGATTATTCTGAACACGCTCTGCAGAAAGGGCGCGCAGCGCGGCGGTGTTCATCCTGTCTATCTGGATGAGCTCTCCCGCCGGATCGCCTTGAGTATTGAGAATATGACTTCGCTGGATGAGGATAAGGATGTCAGCCGGGATATGGTCCGGCGATACTGCATGCTGGTGCGCTCCAGCAGCACAGAAAACTATACCCCGATCATCGCTGACGTCATCAACTACATTCATCAGCATCTGTCGGAGCCCGATCTGACGCTCGCCAGAATCGCTGCCCAGCTGAAGGTAAACCGGACATATCTCTCTTCTCTTTTCAGCAAGGAAACCGGCACTACGCTCACCGCCTTTATCAATTCCCGGCGGATCGATCAGGCTATTTTCCTTCTGAATTCACAGAATCTGCCGGTCCAGATCGTCGCGGATGCCTGCGGAATTCCGGATGTGACCTATTTCACCCGGATCTTTAAGAAAGAAAAAAGTATGACACCCAGCGCCTATAAGAAAATGATCCGGAGCTGAAACCTCCGGATCATTCTTTCTACCGCTTCGGAACCAGTATGGAGAGCGCTCTGCTCTGCACATTGATCTCCACCTCTTCCGGTGCACCGCCCGACTCGCCGTCCAGCGTCCACTCCGTGTTGCGGTCCGGAATCAGCCGGACATGCTCCACATCCATGTTCAGCACATAGGGGCTGTCCAGGTTCGGATCCATGAGTGCCTGTACGATCTGCCCCACATCCTGCAGATTCTCCGGCGCCTTGATCAGAATCAGGCCGAATTTCCCGTCATTCAACTGAATATTCATCGCATTGCGCAGACTGAAGCCGCCGACCGAAGTGGCGTTATAGATGGCGCCGAAGATATAGTCATCCTCCAGCTCCACGCCATCCGCCTCAATTTTCATGTGGCATTTATAGGTCACGTTTTCCTGCAGCCTGCTGATTCCGGTCAGGACATAGGCCGCATGTCCCAGCACGTTCTTGAAGTTCTGATCCGTCGAATAGGTGACGGCAGTAAAAGCGCCGAAGGCTGCGACATAGTTGAAATACTGATCATTGAAGCTTCCGATATCATAGGCATAGGGAACGCCCCGGACCAGATTCACGGCTGCGCCGCCCACTTCCGATGGAATGCCCAGGCTTCTTGCGAAATCATTGGTACTGCCGGTCGGGATAAATCCGATCTGCGGTCTTCTTTCTTTCGGATAATTCTGCATGACGCCGTTG
>JAFTFP010000183.1 GCA_017449485.1 Lachnospiraceae bacterium | reverse complement strand
GCAGTGCATGACCGTGACATCAATGCAGCGGTCAATATCAGGAAAGAAGCGCTCCGAATCCTTAATGATATCGAGAAGCAGAAAGCAAGCTGAAAACAAAGAAAATCACTAGGGCAGGAACTGTCCGAAGTCAACGCCTGTGGAGCCGATGGTCACTGCCTGGCAAAGACACGTCTTGGCCGGCAAACTATAGCGATGAAGCAGGAATCCCCCGCCTCTGCAGGCGGTGGGAGGTTCAACTGAAGGAATGTCCCGGCGCGATGTTCTATCTGGGAAACGGCACCGATTATCCGCCCGTGCACACCGCAGAATATGACTTCAATGATCACCTGCTGCCGACCGCAGTGGATCTGTTCATGGGTCTGGCGCTTCAGTGAAACGCTGCGGCCGGAAGGTGATACAATAAATTTGAAATTTCACCTGAATCTTTCAGGCTTGCAGTTTTTCAGTACCGTTCATACGTCATCAGAGAAGGAGTGGTTCAATGAAGATTGCGATCATCGGCCCCGGTGCGATGGCCTGCTCTACGGGGCAAAATTATCCACTGCGGCAGAGGTTGTGCTGGTCGGCAGAACAGCCGCACAGGTTGATGCCATAAACGAACATGGCGTCACGGTAAAACGAGACGGACAGGAAATTGTTTACCCGGTTCCTGCCATCTTAAGCGGAACCGCAGCAGATCCGGTTGATCTCGTGATCCTGTTTACGAAAGCTTACGCGACAGAGGCGGCACTGGAACAGAACCGGCAGCTGATCGGCAGCAGAACCATGCTTCTCACACTCCAGAACGGCGCCGGCCACGAAGAAATCCTCCGGAAATTCGTCGATGAAAGCCGGGTGCTCATCGGCACGACCATGCAGGGAAGCGGCCGCGAAAACAGCCACGCGATTGTGCACAGCGGTCTGGGTGACACGAATATCGGATCCTTCGCGGAATCCTTCGATGGCCAGGAACAGATCAAGGCCGTCTTCGAACAGGCCGGTTTCCCGCTGAATATCAGCAGCAACATCCGCCAGGTTGTCTGGGAAAAGCTGGTCGTCAACGCTTCCTCCAGTGTGCTGTCCGGCGTGCTGAATGTCCCGCAGGGATTTCTTGCCGAGAGCGAGTCCGCCTGGGAACTGTGTCAGGAGCTGGTTCGCGAGGTCTGCCGCGCAGCAGAAAGCGAAGGCTGCCATCTCGATCCGGCATTTCAGATTGAGCGGGTCCGGAACAATCTGGTTCACGCGCCTCAGGGCGTCCCCAGCATCACGGCCGATCTGCGAAATGGCAGAAAAACTGAAGTAGATTTCATCAGCGGCGCCGTCGTCCGCGCTGCACATAAGAACAAGATTGAAGTCCCTGTACAGGAAACCATGGTCCGTCTCGTTCACGCCATGGAAGCCAGGAACTGATCGTTCACTTATTTATCCGTAAAGAAAGCCGGAGCCTCTGGGCCCCGGCTTCTCTAATCTAAGCATAGTGTATCCATTTTTATTCCATTGTTCAACCGTATTTCTGTGGCAATTCCATTTTGAAGCCGATTGTCACATTTTGTTTTACGTTTCAGGATTGCCTTTACCGAAACAAAAGCCTATAGTAAAACAGCACTGAAACCTAGTTTTAGCCACTTAACAAGGAGAAAAAAACAAGATAATGAAGAAGAAAACTGTTATGACAAAATTCGCCGTACTGGGGATGACCCTTGTGCTGACATTATCATTCGCCGGCTGCGGCAGTCAGAAAGATGAGGCCGAAGCTCCCGCTCCTGTTCTGGAGCCGATTCCCGCCTCTGAGACAGTTGAAGCGCCCGCTGTCGAGGACGCTGTATCTGAAGAGACCGGCGAAACAACAGAAGCTGAAGCTGCAGAAACTGAAGCTGAAGCACCCCAGACTGTGAGCGAAGCACCTCAGGCCGAACCTGCCGCGGATGCCGGCGTCAGCCGCCAGGACGGCGAGCGCTTTGAAGGTGTGATCTCGATAGAAGGCATGGAAGAAACGGTTCAGTATGAACATATCGTAAACAAAGCCCTCGGCTTTGAAATGGACTATGACTATGAAATGTTCACACGCCGCAGTGAAGCGGATCGTGAATGCTTTATCTCGGTCTATGATGACCAGAATAACCCTGAGAACTATCTCGAGGTGACATACAGCGCAGATGATGCCGAAACAGCAGCTGCAGCCATCAGTGAAGAGCTTTCACAGCGCTATGAACTTTACCGGGAAACCCGTGAGCTGGATTATGCAGGCACCTGCATCTATATCGATGCCTCTGCAGACGTCGGCGGCGAGACCATGCCCGAGCAGCTTCAGGGGGTATATATTATCCCTGCTTCCGACGGCTGCCGCATTGCCACAGCCCACTATTATATCGTAGGCGCCGAAGGATTTGGAAGACGCCTTTCCTACATTGTGAAGTCGCTCAAAGTCATTGAGCGGCAGGCACAGTAGGCTCACCCATTTACGATCTGAATCTGACAGGAACGCATGGTTTCCAGTGCAGCCAGGTGCTTTTCAGGTGTTACGCCGGCACAGCAGAGTGCATCTACTGAGATCTTCACTTCCGGCATGAATGCTTTGAGCAGCAGCGCATTGGAAACCACGCAGATATCCGTGCAGAGTCCGATCAGCTCCAGTTCGATCTCTTCCTTTTCCGCGATCGCTTTTAATTCCGCTGCCATCTCAGTGCTTCCAAAGGTCGGCTTCTCATAGATCTTTGCCCCGTCCAGAAGCTCAGCGATATCAGGACGGATCTGCCATCCATCCGAGCCTTTGATACAATGGGGCACCGGCAGATATTTTCCTTCCTGTGTCTGCATGTAATCTTCACCGTGCGTATCCATGGTAGCGATCACATTTTCCGCCGGGTAGGCGCGGATCTTTTCTTTCACAGCATCTACAATAGCCTCTGCTTCCTTCGTCCCCAGCGCCGCATCGATAAAATCATTCTGCATGTCAATAACGATCAGGATCTTTCTCATCTTCTCTGTCTCCTCTTCGTAAAAACGATAGACGCATAATATGAATATATATTACACTTTTCCTGCACAGAAATGTACACTGATACAGAGATACAGTATAACCCCAGGTGTTCTGGAACTGTAGAATGATCGGAGATATTTTATGAAAAGATTATTGGCATCTGTCCTTGCATCCGTACTGATCATGGCATTCGTCACAGCATGTACTGCCTATCCTGCAAACACAGGCAGTCAGACAGATCAGACACCGGCACCTGCTGCCGAAAGTGTCGATTCTGAAGAAATGATCCTGGTCCAGATCAACACAGACGGTCCGGGCGAGATCGCCTTTTCAGAAAGTGGTGAGAAACCGGTCTGTTTGCCTATACAGTTGCATTTGAAGGGGAACCAGACAGCAGCAGCGAGAACGATGAAGATATCATCAGGCCCCTGACGGTCACTTCCGTCACTTATGACCGGCTGGGTGATGATACTGCGGATCTGGGAAACTGAGATTCAGAATACAGGAGTGTGACAATATGAACATTAAAGAAATGAAATGGACCAGAGAACCTCTCAGCTGCACAATCAGCCCGGACAGGATCGAAATCACAACCAATCCGCATACGGATCTCTGGCAGAGAACGTACTACCATTTCCGCAATGACAATGCGCCGGTTCTGCAGATGGAAACGGAGGAAAAGTATTTTTCCTTCGTTGTTAAGACTGATTTCACTGAAAGCCATCATCGTTTTGACCAGTGCGGCATCGTTATGTACCTGGATTCCGAGAACTGGCTCAAGGGCTCTGTCGAGTATGAAAACGATACCTTCCAGCATCTGGGTTCCGTCGTAACAAACCACGGATATTCCGACTGGGCGACAACTGCCATTCCTGCGGATGTGAAGACCATGTGGTATCGCTTCAGCCGGCGGGAAGATGACTACTGTATTGAATGCTCGACGGACGGGGTTGATTTTACTCAGATGAGAGTCTGCCACATGTGGGAGGGCGGAGGAAAGATCCGCTTCGGAATCTATGCATGCAGTCCGGAGGAATCCAGTTTCAAGGCTGTGTTTACAGACATGCAGATCACAGAATGTGCATGGAAGGCACATGACGGCCAGCAGCCAGACTGAAATAGCATCAAACACAGGCCACTATCTGCATTTCCCGTTTTGGAGGTGGTAATGCCGCAGCGGCATCCGATTCCGGGTGATTAATCCGTGCCATGCTCTGCGGCAGCAGCATCCCCTGCATATCTGAAGTATACATAAACCTTATATGTGTCATAATTGCCGGTGCCCCTGAAATCCATGACAGATTTTCCGATACGGTAATCGCCCGGCGTCAGCTTCCCGTACAGCCATTCCCAGTTCACTTCCCACTCGCTGCCTGCGCTTTCCGGTTCTTTCGAAATGATGTAAGCAATATCGTTGACTGCCCACTCGCCTTTCAGGATGTCCGGAACCTGAATCCATTCATCCCCTTCCAGCCTTTCCAGAGAATAGTCATCTCCGTATTCAAGTTCACCGCTTGCCAGTTCCGGGTCCCATACCCGGAAACGGACTGTTGCTCCGGATCCGGATATTTTATAGGCGTCTGCGATAAGACCGATCTCCGGAAGCTCCGAATCACTCTTAAAATACGAGACTGCTCCCTGCGCCTTTTCCGGTTCAAACTTCAGCGAATCCAGAATCAGAAGTGCCTTTTCCCGGTTTTCTTCCGTCCACACATCTCCCATTACGTTCTGCGCAACAATTCCTTCATTGATGCCTCTGAAGCTGATGAAGTCCCACATCTCATGGTTATCGTACGTTCCGACCCAGGCTTCATCTCCGGCCAGCGTAGTCGTCTCCTCCTCCAGGCCGGTTCCGCAGACACCGAACTGCTGCATATAGCACAGGTCAATATAGCCTGCTTTCTCGTCCTCCGGCTGAATCCACATGCCATAGGAACCCGAATTGAATTTTTCGCTGTCGACACTGTACGGCTGATACAGCCACCCGTCCGGCAGGCTGACCGATATTCTCCCGTAAGGGCCTTCTGCATAAACGTTAGCTGCCTGTTCATCCGCTGTAATAACCGTCTCGGCAGTCGGCTCTTCTGTTGTTTCCACTGATTCCGAAATTGTCGTTGTTGTCGATGTCGTCGCTGCAGATGTCGTCGTTTCCGGCGTTTCAGGTGCTGGCGCTGAACCGCACCCTGACAGCGATAATGCAGCCGCCGCCAGAAATATAATGGCCTTTTTCATCCGTTTCATCCGTATTCCCTCCAAATGCATAATCTGTCCTACATCTATATAGACGTAATATTCCTGCATTTGT
>JAFTFP010000182.1 GCA_017449485.1 Lachnospiraceae bacterium | reverse complement strand
TACGGATGTTATTATTGATCACAATAGTCGAATAGGACCAGCGGCTTTTCCTCTTTGTTT
Organism: Lachnospiraceae bacterium; assembly: GCA_017449485.1. GTDB lineage: Bacteria > Bacillota > Clostridia > Lachnospirales > Lachnospiraceae > CAG-791. Next base: position 7,569 of record JAFTFP010000182.1, on the reverse strand, counting down.
TGTATTTCGGTCTCTTTGCATGCAGTTTTGTATTAAAGAAGTTTGCATATGCCGTACCCAGATGCCGGATGGACTGCTGCAGGGCAATAGAATCTACTTCCTGAAGCCAGGTGAACTCTTTTTTCAGTCCGGGCAGACGCCGGATGAGATCATAGGTACTTAGAACTGTTCCGCTGTCCATATACGCAGCTTCCTTCGCAGACAGTGCCTCATTATACACAAAGCGGCAGGAGCCAACTGTCTTCAGTATCAGTTCAAGCTGTGATATATTAGGGTATATTCGATATCTGAAAGCCTTATTATCCATGATGATCCTCTTTTGTGCAGAAGAGTCGATACATGTTAATTATATCAGAAATCGAACGCATGTTCTACTGTCAAATATTAATTTGGTCGATTCATCTCACCGCCTGTAGAGTCGGGAGTCTTCTCGACTGGTCGGATAAAAACAAGTTTGTGTAATTCAAAATGTACTCAAATTCCGCAGACACGGCACCGCCGATATCACAGAATCTGAGTACACTGATCACTCAACACTTCTTCTACAAGGTTATATGCGACCTTCTTACTCGCTATTTCCGTAGACAGCTTTCAGAAGAGCTTCCGCGCTGCCTCCTCTGCATTCGCAAAGGGGCCCGGAATGGTGCGGGCTGCGCGGCGATTCCCAAAGTAGTCTGTGTTGAAGGAGATGGGTGTGCCGTCCGGATTCTCATAATATTCTTCCGGCTCAAAGGCCATACCCAGCGTCTTCGTGCTGATCACGCGCACCGCGCCGACTGCTGCATCCGGCAGCTGCTCGTACAGATTGCCGGTCAGATACCAGCCGTCCTCGCGCTCTTCCACGCCGATGGAAACCTCGCGTTCGTCTCTGAGTGAGCCGATTTCCTTGGCACAGGATTCAGCGCCGTTGCAGTACAGATTGCCCTCGACCCACACCGGCAGATGCTCGTAGTAGCGGTCGGGGTAAGGATTGTCCGCACCCATGCCGCACGGTCCCTCAAACATCTTCTTCCACTCCGCCTCAGTGGGATATGAGTCAAAAGCTGACGTGCCGGCGTCAAAATTCATATCATCCCACATGCTGCGGCTCTGTTTTCCGTACTCGCTCAGCTGCTTCTTTACGGGATCCAGATCATTCTTCTGCAGGATAATATTATTGTAAAACCGGTCATCACCGTGAAGAATGCTCATGAAGCCAACAACGCGGGTTCCGTGAATTTCGTGGTACGGCGTATAACGAACTGAGGGCTTATTCTCACTGCCATTGTCCGTTCCAGTGCCAACCGCGGCAAAAGATCCCGCAATCAGGTTCTGTACCACCGCAACGCCCTGTGTGCAGAGCTTCAATGCGCGATCGGACAGAAGAAGATTGTTGTCGATCAGAGTCGGACCGTGAGAAACTTCGATGAAAATATCCTCGCCGGTGGCGGCGATCAATGCGCGCATGGACTCCTCATCCAGACCCGCGAGCGGAACCGGCACGCAGTTGTCGTGGAGCAGGTTTCCGGTCACTCTCGTGCCCTGTGCCTGCCAGTCGAGCCACAGACCGCGGGTGCAGTGATGAATATGATTCCTGCGGAAAATGACATCGATGGCTGCATGCATCTTGATGCCGCCGATCTCGGCGCCGGCCAGATTCTTCTTCACATTAATGTGATGAATGTGGTTGTCCTCAATCAGAGAGAAGACACCGCCCAGATGACCGACGATTCCGGTCTGGCCGCAGTCATGGATGTGGCAGCGGCGCACGATGTGGGAACCGATGTGCTCTTTGTCCCAGCCCTCGTAGGAGGCCTGCAGGATGCAGTCGCGCTCGGTCTGCGTACCGTCTTTATACTTCCACTTCAGCCACTTATTGTCGTTATTCGGCTGAAGGTATTTGCCCAATGAAATGCCGGAGCACTTGGACTCATAAATTTCGCAGTCCTCGATAATCCAGCCCTTGGACCAGTGCGGACCGATCATGCCGTCCTGATAGGCTGTTGGCGGTGCCCACTGTGTGGCGGCCTCGCGCACCGTAAATCCGGAGAGCGTGATGTAGGAAATGCCCTCCGCTGCAGGCAGGAAGCAGTCCTGACGAACGGAAATCTCCACATCCTCTTCGTTGGGATCCAGGCCCTGGAAATTGGCATAAAAGACGGTTTCATCCGCCGCCTCATCCTGCTCCGTATACCATACATGGCAGGAAAACGCACTGTCCCAGGACGCGCGGAACGGTACAGGGTTCTTCACCGCCTCCAGTGAAGTGACCTCATACATGGATTTGTGATTCAGAAACACGTCGCCGGTATGCGCAATGAAGCCGGCCATGAACCAGTCACCGGAAACCAGGGTGGTATACGGATTGTAATCTCCGAACAGGCTGTTGGGGATCCGCACCGTGTACACCTGATCCGTGCCCTCCAGCTTCTGCCAGCTTTTGACTGATTCAGCTCCGGTGATGACCGCCTTCAGCGGCTCCACGGAGCGGTAAACGATGCGGTTCTCCGGTGTTCCGCCGTGCTTCGGATTCACATATTCCCGGTAAATGCCGGGCGCAACCAACACCTCATCGCCGGCGACAGCCAGCTCCGCCGCAGCCTGAATGGTCTGAAACGGATACGCCTTAGAGCCGTCTCCTGCGCGGGCGGCGGATGCGTCTACGTAGTATTTCATGCGGTTTCCTTTCTTCAGTTTTTCAGATAGTCAGCGCCGATGTTCCAGGCCAGACCGACCTTCTCGCCCATGGCGTAGTAGCCGTTCCGCATCTGGTCAAAAGCAAAGGCGTTCAGCTTTCCGGCGTCTACGCGGCCCAGCTCATCGAGCACCTTCTCGTCAGCCAGAACGTTCACGATTCTTCCCAGTACGCGCAGTCCGTAGGGCTGCTGCTGCATCTCAACGACTTCACACTCCAGTGTCAGCGGGTATTCCGTAATAATCGGTGCATCCACACGGGTGCTCTTCTGTGCATGAAGACCTGTGCGGGCGAATTTGTCGGGGAACTTGTTGCCGCTTGCCGTTCCGAGATAATCGGATTCCTTGATGGTATCCATGCCCGGCACGGAGAACGTGAAAGCATTGCGAGCCTTCAGATTGGCGACGGTCTTGTGATCCTCCTCCAGGTTGAGTGCGACCATATCCTCCGCGCAGATTCCGCCCCACGCCATCATCATTACGTCAACGGAATCATCTTCATTGTAAGTACCGATCATATAAGTCGGCATCGGATACAGATAGGGCTTTACGCCTAAGTCTTTCATCATGTCATTCACGTCCTTTCGCATCAAATCTGTTGGTATAGCACTTTTAACTCTTGTTTATGGAATGATTGTCATTCCGATATAACTTCAACACTATCCTAATCAACTGCCCCCGTAAGTGCAAGCCAAATTGCACTGTTCTCCTATACTTGCAGAGAAAAGCCTGGATAGTCTCGGTTATCTATACAACTCCGCCGCAACACTTGCTGAACTTGTATTGCATTAGGAAAGAAGTTATAGGTGTCAATACATTTCCCGCTGCGGCGCTTACTGAGTTTGTGTTGCACTATGAAGGATATGATGAATGACAATACATTACCCGCCGCGGCGCTGGCTAAGCTTGAGTTGCTTTAGCTAAGAAGTGGTGAATGACAATACATTACCCGCCGCGGCGCAGACTAAGCTTGAGTTGCATTAGCTAAGAAGTGGTGAATGGCAATACATTCCCTGCCGCGGCGCTGACTAAGCTTGAGTTGCATTAGCTAAGAAGTGGTGAATGGCAATACATTTCCCACCGCAAAGCATACTGAGCTTGTATTGAAAAAGAATGAAAACGCCGGAATGCAACACAATCCGGGAAAGAAAGGCATCTAATAAGCAAAACAAGCTGAAGGCGCACCCTGCGGTGCGCCTTCAGCTTGTTAATGCTTGTTAATAATTGTATTGTCTAAGTCAGCCCCAGTCCGCTGCGTTGTCGGTGATCTGGCCCGCAGGCTTGCCAGGCCCCACGACTTCCGCCTTCAGCGCGCCGTCGGCGACGTCGATACGGATGGTGTCACCCTGCTTGACCTCGTCCTGCAGAATGAGCTTCGCAGAGAGAGTCTCCACGTGCTTCTGAATGTAGCGCTTAAGCGGTCTTGCGCCGAAGCTCGGATCGTAGGCTGCATCCGCGACGAATTTCTTCGCTTCCGGAGTCAGCTCGATCTTGATGCTGCGCTCCGCGAGCCGCTCGTTCAGGTCGGCGACAATCAGGTCGATGATGCCGGCGATGTTGTTCTTGGACAGCGGCTTGAAGAGGATGATCTCGTCCAGTCGGTTCAGGAACTCCGGACGGAAGTGCGCGCGCAGCAGGTTGTTCACCAGCTCCTGCGTCTCCTCGGAGATCGACTCCACCTCGTCCTGCACATCAACCTGCGCATCTGCTGATTCCGCAGCACCCGCTTCGCCGATCAATCCATCCACGCCATAGGCGGCTCCGGGCGCAGCGCTCTCATGCTCGCTGCGATCCTCCAGATCGGCAAGGATTTCCTGCGCACCGATGTTGGATGTCATGATCAGGATGGTGTTCTTGAAGTCCACCGTCCGGCCCTGAGAATCGGTGATGCGGCCGTCGTCCAGCACCTGCAGCAGCACGTTGAAGACATCCGGGTGTGCCTTTTCGATCTCATCGAACAGTACCACCGCATAGGGCTTGCGGCGCACAGCCTCGGTCAGCTGGCCGCCTTCCTCGTAACCCACATATCCGGGCGGCGCTCCGATCAGTCTGGACACGGAGTACTTCTCCATGTACTCGGACATGTCGATACGCACCATATTCTTCTCGTCGTCAAAAAGCGCCTGAGCCAGAGCTTTGGCCAGCTCGGTCTTACCAACGCCGGTGGGACCCAGAAACAGGAACGAACCGATGGGCTTCGACGGATCCTTGATGCCCGCCTTGCTGCGCATGATGGCCTCGGAGACCTTCGTCACCGCTTCATCCTGACCGATGACCCGCTTATGCAGCTCGTCGTCCAGATGCAGGGTCTTGTTGCGCTCGGACTCCGTCAGCTTGCTCACCGGAATACCGGTCCAGCGGGAAATGATCTTCGCGATCTCTTCCTCAGTCACCTGCTCCTGTACCAGCGAAAGATCGTCATCCGCCAGATCCTCTTCCAGCTCCGCCAGATCCTTCTGCAGCTGCGGCAGCTTGCCGTACAGCAGCTCGGAAGCCTTGTTCAGATCGCCCTCCTGCTGCGCCATCTCGATCTGGTTCTTGGTCGTCTCGATCTCCTCGCGCAGCTGGGAACGCTTATCCACCTTGGCCTTCTCGTTCTGCCACCGCGCCTGACCATTGTCAAAGCGCTCCTGCAGCTCAGCCAGCTCCTTCTTGAGGGCCTCCAGCCGCTCCTTGCTTAAGTTGTCCTCTTCCTTCTCCAGACCGCGGATTTCCATCTCAGTCTGAATCTTCTTGCGGTTCAGCTCATCCAGCTCGGTCGGCATGGACGTCATCTCCGTCTTGATCAGCGCACAGGCCTCATCCACCAGGTCAATCGCCTTATCCGGCAGGAACCGGTCGGAAATATAGCGGTTCGAAAGCACCGCCGCCGATACCAGCGCGTTGTCCAGGATTTTGACTCCGTGATAAACCTCGTAGCGCTCCTTCAGGCCGCGCAGGATCGAAATCGTATCCTCCACGGTCGGCTCGTCCACCATGACGGGCTGGAAACGCCGCTCGAGGGCTGCATCCTTCTCAATGTACTGCCGATACTCGTTCAGCGTCGTCGCGCCGATGCAGTGCAGCTCGCCGCGCGCCAGCATGGGCTTGAGCATATTGCCGGCATCCAGCGCGCCGTCCGTCTTGCCCGCGCCGACGATAATGTGCAGCTCATCAATGAACAGCAGAATCTCGCCGTCGGAATTCTTGACATCCTCCAGCACTGCCTTCAGACGCTCATCGAACTCACCGCGGTACTTCGCACCGGCCACCAGAGATCCCATATTCAGTGCAAAAATCTTCTTATCCTGCAGACTCTCGGGCACGTCGCCGCGCGCGATCCGCTGGGCCAGACCCTCGATGACCGCCGTCTTACCGACACCCGGCTCACCGATCAGCACCGGGTTGTTCTTGGTCTTTCTGGACAAAATCCGGATCACGTTCCGGATTTCCTGATCACGGCCAATGACCGGATCCATCTTCTTCTGCTTCGCCTTGCTGACCAGCTCCTCGCCGTATTTTTCCAGCGTATCGTAGGTCGCCTCCGGATTGTCGCTGACCACCCGCTGATTGCCTCTGACAGTTGCCAGCGCCTTCAGGAAGGTCTCGCGGTCGATTCCGTAGGTCGCAAAGAGCTCCTTCAATTTCCGGTCAGCTTTTGCAATCAGAGAAAGGAACAGATGCTCTACGGAGACGTACTCGTCGCCCAGCTTTTTCGCTTCCTCTTCCGCGTTCAGCATCGCCTTGTTCAGATCCGCGCTGACCTGCAGACGCACATTCGAGCCCTGCACCTTGGTCAGGCCGCTTAAGAGCTTCTCCACATCCTTCACGAATGCTTCCGGATCCATCTCCATCTTCTCGATCAGGCGCAGAATCAGACTGTCCTCAATCGTCAGCAGGCTGTAAAGCAGATGCTCCTGCGTCAACTCCTGATTGCCATAATCATAGGCAAGCTTTTCCATCCCATTGATCGCTTCAATGGATTTCTGTGTAAACTTATTAATATTCATTCAGCACCCTCCATGCATTAATTACGTTTGTTCTATATCAACTATAACACATGCATCTTTGCTGTCAACGACCAGATTCTTAAAAAATCATAAAGTTTGCCACCCATTGCCTTTAGAGGCGGGAGACTCCCGACTGAGTTGAATCAGCCGCATAAGGAAAATATAGCACAAAAAAAGAAAACCGGGAGCACTGATTCTCAATGTTCCCGGTTTGTGCAATCGATTTAATTCATGACAGGAAGTGAAGACAGAAAATGTGCTCTATCCGCAGTCCTCTCACAGATGCGCTGAGCTGGCTTACTCTGTGATGTCCTGCTCTGTACTTCCCTGCTCTGCAGCAGGTTCAACGCTGTTCTGTACAGGAGCGCTCTGCGGCGTGGTTGCCTCTTCCATATACTCTCCCATGGGATCCAGTGCCCGCATATCCTCCTGGGCCTGTCTGAGCAGGGACTCCGCAGTCCTGATATTGGAGGAAATCTTCGCAATGATCCACAGACTGGAGATGGCGGAGAAAATGATGATCACGCCGATGATACGGGTCACAACCTGCGCTGCCTGGAAGGGATAGAAGATCAGAAGCAGACCGAGAGCAATCGTTAACAAGCCAAGGATCAGGGAAACATACCAGTACCGGTAGCCGATTCTGGCCAGCGTGATCGATTCCAGTATATAGGAAAGACCACTGAGGACAACCAGAACACCTGCTATGATCGGCACATAGTTCACGACTAAATCAGGCCGGTAGAACAGACCTGAGCCGATGATACCCAGCACGATGCCGCCGATCAGAGACGGAACGCTCCGCTCCCCACCGTTGACGATAAACATCAGGATCGCATACAGCGCAACGACAATCAGTGCAACAGCCAGCATCCGCACAATTACTTCCAGTGAAGTCATCGGCCAG
>JAFTFP010000181.1 GCA_017449485.1 Lachnospiraceae bacterium | reverse complement strand
GGCTTCTTTATTTTCATAATAGATGAAGTGCTCCTTGCCTCAATAGCTCAATGGTAGAGCACGCGGCTGTTAACCGCGGTGTTACAGGTTCGAGCCCTGTTTGAGGCGCTGAATATGGCCCCGTGGTCAAGCGGTTAAGACATCGCCCTTTCACGGCGGTAACACGAGTTCGATTCTCGTCGGAGTAATGGATCATAAAGATCCCCAATTGAATATGGTGCTGTAGCCAAGTGGTAAGGCGTGGGTCTGCAACACCCTGATGCGCCGGTTCAAATTCGGCCAGCACCTTGAGGAAATCCGGAGACTGAAGTCCCCGGATTTTCTTTTTCCGCGGCATATCATATTTAGCACAGTTCTTTTTCTCCCGGAGATGTATAATCAAGACACGGAGCTATCAAATCTGAGGAGGTACTGCTTATGACTGCCACACTCAACAGCGCGACAATGTACCTGATCTGCGGAATGATCATTCTGTTTGTTGCGATTGTATGTGTCATTTTTCTGATCCGGGCTTATCAGGCCGGGAAAGCGATCGGCATGGATTCCGGCGTTCTGAAGAGGGCGATCACATCCAGCGCGACGTTTTCCATTCTGCCGAGTGTGGGCATTCTGCTCGGCGTGATTGCGCTATCCGGAAGTCTCGGAACGCCCTGGCCGTGGCTGCGGCTATCTGTCATCGGTGCGCTGCACTATGAGACTCAGGTGGCACAGGGCGCGGCGGAACAGGTCGGACTGACCTCCCTTTCTGCCGCACAGATGACGCCGACAGCTTTTACCACCATCGCACTGCTCATGAGCATCTGCATCATGTGGGGCATGATCCTTTCCTTCTTTTTCAACAAGATGTATCTGGCCAGAATCAGCAGCCGCCCGACCGATCAGGCAGGCGGTAAAGCGGGAACCAGCACAGAGTCTGCGGCAGCTGATTCAGCTAAGAAATCATCGGAATCAAACAACTCAACATCCCGCCAGGGCTTCGGCGACGCGGCGATGATCGCCATGTTCATCGGACTGGTCAGCGCCTATATCGGCAGCTACATCGGCGGATTTGTCTCCGGAAACGGAAGCTTTGCCTTTAAAGGAAGCCTCGTTCCCATCATCGTTGCGGCGGTTTCCGCAGCGGTCATGGCGGTTTTCACTTGGCTTGCCGAGAAGAAGAACATGGTGTGGCTGGAAAGCTTTTCCATTGCAGCGAGTATGCTGATCGGCATGCTGGCCGCCATCCTGTTTGGTTGATCTGATCAGACGAACATCAGACTGACAACGACCTGACATAACAGGTTAAAAGGAGATTGGTCATGAGTACAAATATAGATAAAAACACAGAAAAACCTGCAGTCCTGAATGCGGAAGTGAATAAGCAGGAATACTTCACAGATTACAATAACCGCACGCATGTGATCGGCCGGATTGTGTCCGCCGTCACATTGGTACTGCTGGTGGGGGCGCCGTTCCTGATCGGAACATATCTGGGCGCCATGCCGGACATGCACGCCGTCCTGAAGGGTTTCCTCGCGGTCGGGCTCGTCTGGACCGTCTCCAGCGTCGTCGAGTTTCTGGTCTACACCCCGATGCTCGGTGCCGGCGGCGGGTACCTGGCCTTCATCACCGGCAACCTGATCAACATGAAGATTCCCTGCGCCATGAACGCCCGTGAGATTGCCGGGGCAAAAGCCGGCACGCCCGAGAACGAGATCATTTCAACGCTCTCCATCGCGACCTCTTCGCTGGTTACGATCGTGGTGCTGGCGCTGGGCGTGCTGCTTCTGGTGCCGCTTCAGCCGGTGCTCCAGAGCCCTGCCCTGCAGCCGGCTTTTGCCAATGTGGTGCCTGCACTGTTCGGCGCCATGGCCTACATGTATTACAGGAAGAATCTGAAGCTGGCGCTGGCGCCGCTCCTTCTCATGAGCGCGCTGTTCATCCTGGTCCCGTCGCTGATCTCTCAGACGAGCCTGATGATCATCCCCAGCGGCGCGCTGACCATCGCGCTGGCGTACCTGATCTGGAAGAAGCGCGGAACGATTCTCGCATTACCGGGAACGGATTCACAGAAAACGGAGACCTTTGGCGCTGAAACTTCAGCCGCTGAGACTTCCGGCACAAACGACACAGAGGACGTGGAAAAATGAGACTCATTCTGAACCTGCTTCTTTTCATTGCAGTTCTGATCGGGCTGGTTCTGGTCCTGGTGCTGATTGCCGTGATCCGCACGGTTCTGATGCCGTCCAAGGTGTCTGAGTACCGGGCGCCGGAGCCTGGCAGTGCACCCGAATCGGATGTGCGCGCCCGCATGCTGGCTGACAAGCTCTCGACCATGATTCAATACGAAACCGTCTCCCACGACGGCGTCCATGACCGGGAAAAGTTCCTCGGCTTCCACCAAGTGCTGGAAAGCCTGTTTCCTCTGGTCCATCAAAATCTGGAGAAGACCGAGATCGACGGCAATCTGCTGTTTTACTGGAAAGGGAAGGACAGCAGCCGGCCGGTGGTGCTGATGAGCCACCAGGACGTGGTGCCGGCGGAAGGAGAGTGGCTCCACGCGCCGTTTTCTGGCGATATTGCGGAAGGCAAAGTCTGGGGACGCGGCGCCTCGGACACGAAGTGTTCCCTCATGGGCTTTTTTCAGGCGGCGGAGGAACTGCTTGCGGAGGGCTATGTTCCGCCGGTGGACGTCTATCTTTCTTCCTCTTGCACCGAGGAGTGGGCGGGCGACGGCTGCCCGAAGCTGGTGGATGAACTGGAGAGAAGAGGCGTGAGGCCCTGGCTTGTCTGCGACGAGGGCGGCGGCATCATCACCGATCCCGTCGGCGGCATCCACGGGAATTTTGCCATGGTCGGCGTCTTTGAAAAGGGCAAGGCAGACATCCGCTTCACCGCCAAGAGCAACGGCGGCCACGCCAGCGCTCCGCCGGCCCACACACCCATCGCCCGGCTGTCAGATTTTGTCCATGAGATCGAGACGAAGAATCCCTTCCGGCGCAAAATGCTGCCGGAGGTCCAGTCCATGTTTGAGACGCTCGCGCCTTATGCGAGCTTTCTGCTGAAGCTCGTGTTCAGCAATATGTGGCTGTTCAAACCGATTCTGCTGCGCGTCATGCCCATGATTTCCGCCCAGGCGGGCGCCATGCTGCAGACCACCATCGCCTTCACCATGCAGTCCGGATCCGACGCCTACAACGTGCTGCCGCAGGAGGCGAGCCTCGGCGCCAACATGCGCTTCATTCCGCACCAGGGGATGAAGGAGAGCCTCGCGATCATCGAAAAGATCGCGGCAAAATACGGCATCACTATGGAGGCGATGCACGCGGTCGAGCCCTCGTCGTCGGTGGATATTCACGGCGAGGCCTTCCAATACGTCCAGCGCGTCATCGACCAGACCTTCCCGGGCCTGCCGGGCAGCCCCTACGTCATGACCGGCGCCACGGACGCGAGAAACTATGAGCGGATCTGCGGCAACGTCGTGCGCTTTGCACCGGTGATTTACGGCCCCGAGCAGATGAAGGGCATGCACGGCCTGAATGAGAACATCGAGTACAACTGTCTGCCCGGGTGCGTGGATTTCTACAAGAACCTGATCAGGGGCATGGGAAACGTCAGGTGAACCCCGCTGCCTGCAGAGGCGGAATCTTCCAGGCAGACCGGATAAAGAAAAACGGGAGAAAACCTGAGCAAAATCCGCAATATCTGATGATAATCCCGCATAGAAAAGCGAGCAATTTAAAAGCAGAGTGGGATATAGTATAATCAGAAGCGAAAACGTTTGAGAGGAGTATTCATTATGAAAATCAACACTTTCGAGAAGGAACGCGATTACACGACTTATCCCAGAAAATTCGTCAGCTACAGGTGGTTCAAGCCCCTGCTGACAGGGATTCTGTTCATGATTTTCTATTATATTTTTTCCTTCACTTTAATCGTCATAGGAGGGATCGTGTCGGGTGATTTTGCCGCTTTCTTCGAGCAGATTTCGGGCGGGTATGACACACTCAGCGTTTATTCGGTTCCGGGTATTCTTGCGAGCCTTGCTCCGGTCGCCAGCATGATTCCGGCGCTGTATCTGGCTTCGAAGATTGTGGGAGACAGACCGTTCTCCTCCTATTCCTCCGCGCGGGGCGGCTGGAACTGGAAGATCTTTTTCCGGATGCTCTTGGTCGCAGGTGTCACCGTCGGAATTCCGAACATCGTGATGATCCTGCTGACAGTTGAGCGCACCAGCGCAAACCATTTTTCGCTGCTGACATTCATCCTGCTGACCATTCTGGGCCCGATGCAGTGCATCGCGGAAGAATACGGCTTCCGCGGCCTGCTGATGCAGAGCATCGGCTCCTGGTTCAGACTGCCGATTCTTGCAATTATCCTGCAGATGGTTGTTTTTGCCAGCCAGCATCCGTACAACGCCATCGGCGTAGCCTCCATCGTGGTTTCCGGCCTCACCTTCGGCTTTGTGGCATGGTATACGAACGGCCTGGAGACCGGCGCGGCAGAACATGTCATGAACAACATGACCATTTTCTACTTAAGCGGCCTCGGCTTTGACAAGGCCATTGCGACCGAAGTGGCGCCCTCCGACCTGATCCAGACCATTATCTGTGACGCCGCCTTCATCGCTTGCGTTATTATTCTTGACAGAAAGTTCCACTGGTTCGGCGAAATTAAGCGTGACGATATCACCCCTTTTAATGATAGAATAAATGCAAGAAAGAAAGTGACTGTAGAACAGCCTGCAGCGACATCAGAACAGTCTGCCGCGCCTGCAGATCAGGACGTAAAGCCGGCTGAGTAAGCCAATCAGAGACAACAGAAACAGCAGAGACAACAGGGGTACAGACAGGTAGGGGGTAAGTATGGAACAATTTGAAATGATTCACAAGAAGTTCGGCTTTGGCTGCATGCGGCTGCCGATGCTGGCAAACGGCGAAGTGGACCTGGAGCAGGTCTGCCAGATGGCGGATTATTTTCTGGCGCACGGGTTCAACTATTTTGACACGGCACATGGCTATCTGGGAGGCAAAAGCGAACTCGCGCTCAAGGCTTGTCTGACTTCAAGGCATCCGCGCGAGAGCTACATCCTGACGGATAAGCTAACCGGGTCCTATTTTAACAAAGAAGAAGACATCCGGCCGTTTTTTGCCTCGCAGCTGGAAGCCTGCGGAGTGGAATATTTTGACTTCTATCTGATGCACGCGCAGAACGCACAGATCTTTGAGAAGTTCAAGAAGTGCCGGGCCTATGAGACGGCTTTTGCCTTAAAGGAAGAGGGCAAAGTGCGGCACGTGGGCATTTCGTTCCACGACAAAGCTGAGGTGCTGGACCGGATTCTCACCGAGTACCCGCAGATCGAGATCGTGCAGATTCAGTTTAACTATCTGGACTACGAGAGTGCGGCAGTGGAGTCCCGCAAGGTCTATGAGGTGTGCGAGAAGCACGACAAGCCGGTGCTGGTGATGGAGCCGGTCAAGGGCGGCAACCTGGTGCGGCTGCCGGCGGAGGCACAGGCGATTCTTGACGAACTGCACGGCGGCTCCAACGCGAGCTACGCCATCCGTTTTGCGGCGGGCTTCCCGAACATCCGCGTGGTGCTCTCGGGCATGAGCAGCCTGGAGCAGATGCAGGACAACGTCTCCTTCATGGAGGATTTCAAGCCTCTTGACGAACAGGAACAGGCAGCGGTGAAGAAGGTCTGTGATGTATTTGCGTCGAAGCAGATCATTCCCTGCACCTCCTGCAGATACTGCGTCGAGGAGAATTCCTGCCCGAAGAACATCCTGATCCCGGACATCTTCGCCAGCTACAATACGAAGAAGCTGTTCGGCGACTGGAACGCGGACTTCTACTACGGCGAAGTCCTGACTGCGAAGGGACACAGCAAGGCTTCCGAGTGCTTAAAGTGCGGCAAATGCGAGCGCGTCTGCCCGCAGCACCTGCCGATCCGCGAATACCTGCAGCAGGCCGCCGCGGAGTTTGAGCATTGATGGAGCGAAGAGAATAATACTAATCAGAGATCAAAAGTAATCATAAGAGGTCAGCGGGAATGTCCGCTGACCTCTTCTTTTACATCAATTCATAACCGACAAGCTGATAAATGCAATTATTCAGCTTTTTCCTCCAGATAAAGAAAGTCTGAACGGATATATCCGGAATTTCCATTATTCAGTTGGACTTCGTACCACGTTTTTCCTGTAGGATCTACTTTCCAGCTAAGTACAGGCAATGAGTCACCAGTGCTTGCCGTACCTACAAGTGTAGACTCTGTTCCAGCGTCGGATCGAACACGCACATCAGAAGCCGTGATGATTCCATAGACGTTGCCGTCCGGTATTTTTTCTTTCAGATCAGGGATGTCCTGGCTTTCAGAGATATCACTACCTGGATTTTCAGTTTGTTCCGCGACGGGTTCAGCCGGAGGATTAGAAGGTATAGGTTCAATCACAGCAGGCGCCGGGTCTACAGCGGATTCCTCAGCAGCAACAACAGGCTCCGGCTTTTCCTGATTTTTTTCGGAGCCAGAGAAAAGCACCGAAGAAAGCAGGCCGACGATAATCGTTAGGATCAATGCCATCAAGTAAGTGGGAACATTAAAGCCGATCTCAAAGGGAAGCTTTTTATCCAACACGTTACCAGGAGTGCGCCGCGAAGCTGAGCTTTGGACCTGGTTTTCATCCGCGTCAAAAGGATCCTCTTTTATAGGATCTGCTTCCTCTTCGGAATTCATGTAGAGTTCCTTGGTTTCCATGTAAGGGTTCGTCTTATAATTAGAATCATTATTTCCATATTCCTCGTAGCCCATAGCTCATCTGCCTCCCTTATTCTTTTCAGGACGATTCTTGAAGCGGAGTACAAAGCTGCTGGCTATGGAGATCAGAAGAGCAGGCGCAACTGCTGCAAGAAAAGTTACGAGAATTAAGCCTAGAAGATTCGAAATAGAGAAATCCATTGCCAGCGTTTTTTCCTCGATCACAAAGGATAAAACAAACAGTGCCGGAGTCAGCAATAGAAAAAACCATCCGAATGACGTTTTAAATGCCTCCTTGAATGGCAGGGGCCTCCTCAGAACCAGATGGGCAGTACAAAGAGCTGCTACAAGAGATGCCCCGTTGAAAGCGGGACTGGGATCTTTCATAATGACCCACCATAACAGAATAGGAAGAGCAGCACCGACAAGAGCCAAGGCGATCAGTATAAACGCAGCTATTACACGAACCCCCAACTGCTCTTGAGAAGCAGAACGGTCATGAGTATGAACCTGTATAAACTCCCGTCCGAAGATGTCAGTCTTGGGTTCAGCAATAACATGCTGATCACCCACATCACCCTCATAGTACTCGTCTCCTAGAAAATCTGTTTTTCTTTCAATTGCCATTACTCAACACCTCTTTTCCTTTTTAACTCAAATATATAGTAGTTATTAAGAGATGACCTTTATGAGAATACTACAATAAAATGATGCATAAAAGCAAATGATCAAGGCGGTGTAAAGCTTTAGTAGAGGGTGAAGACTCTCCACAGACAATTCAATTATTGATGTCTATTGCAAGACAGTACAGGTATGGAGGCGATGAGAAAAAAGCTGAAGCAGTCTTACAGGAAGTATATAAAAAAGCGGTTGAGCGTGTGGATATAGTAAGAAAATAATACAATAAATACTCCAGTTGGATTATAGATTTATGTGAAATGGCATTTCTATTTACCCTTAATGAGGATGATGTCTCTATATCCAGAGGCAAGGACTTGCTGGAAATGATCTCTGACAGAAGTGAAGAAAGTATGAATGACTTAAAAGAAGCATTTAAGGAAGTTCAGAGGACGAAGGAGCACTTCAAAGATTATCATAAACATCACAGGGATTAATAATTGTGGGTACAGCAAGTTTTAAGTTTATAACTGCTAGATAATGGTAGTATCCGCATTGTTATGATAAAATATTTTATATTGCATCATATTTAATGTATTAAACATGGCTTAAATAGTAGCAGATTGAACAGCTTTTGATGCAAGACGATCTTGTTGAGTTTGGGGAGACTATGAGAACGTCAGACAGCCGGGGGAGCAGGATACTGAAAATTGCGCTGGTCGCGCTTATTTGCGTGACCGCGCTTTTTTTCGTGCATCTGGCGCTGGATTATGAAATTGAAAACGGTCTGCGGGAGAGCAATGAAGTGGGCCTGGAGGGCCTGCCGGACTGGCTGACGGAAGAAGATTTCAATGCCCTGACAGGGCAAAATATGACTGCACCCACTGACCCGGACAGCCCGGATAGTCAGAGCACAGGATCGGGAGCCGGTACGGATGCAGATCAGGACGATGACGGCAGCGGGACTGTTGATACGGATGACACCGGGACGGACGCCGTGGATGATATTGGAACGGACGCCGTGGATGATATGGGGACAGGCACCGCAGAGGATGCGCAGAACACAGCAGATACCGGCTCAGGCGACGGCATTCCTACAGCACAGCAGCTGGAGGAGGCCGCTGCTGCAGGGATCAGCGGCTGGGGCTTTTATTATAATCAGCTCACAGCGGACGAGCAGGCGGATTATCTCGCGATCTGTTCGGCTTTTGACCAGGGACAGTACACGGAGATCATCTTACCTGCCGAACTGACGGATCAGCAGCTTGCTCGGATTCACTATGCCGTCAAGTATGATCACCCTGAATATTTCTGGATGGGTGAGTACATCGTCTATTACACGGACGGACTTCGAACCGCCGTCAACAAATACTCCGTAAAAAACAGCACAGACGACATCCCGCAGGTTTCAGAACAGCTGCGGGCAGCCGCTGATGAGATCCTGGCCGGTCTTCCCGCCGGTGCTGGCGAGTATGAGAAATCCAGATATCTGTATGAGCAGATCATTACGCGGACGGACTATGTCAAGCCCTCGCCGGATGATCAGAATATCAAGAGCGTTCTACTGAACCATGCTTCGGTTTGTACTGGTTACGCCCAGACTTATCAGTACCTGGCGAATCAGTGCGGGCTGAAGGTGACCACGGTCTGCGGAAATACGGATGAG
>JAFTFP010000180.1 GCA_017449485.1 Lachnospiraceae bacterium | reverse complement strand
GACCGCACCATTGCGGAGAGCCGGGAGGACTGCGCGTTTATCTGGGAGAACTGGTATGACGAGGAGAGCCGGATCAACGAATATGATCTGACGCTGTTTGCCATGGAAGAGGACGGGCGCTTTGCCAGGAGTCTGGAGACGCACTATCAGCGGGGCTGGCGTACGGAGGAGATCACAGCCATGGCGCATGCCGCAGGCTTCGAAGTACTGGTGCGGGAGGACGGTGAGGCGGAGTGTGACCAGGAGACTTCGGCGTCGGTACTGCCGCAGGAGAGCATGCCGGTGGGACCGCAGACGGAGCGGGTCCGGATTCTGCTGAAAAAGGTGGAACTGTGACAGATCGGGAGTGGGACGAAAAGCTGCATATCCGGACGGAGAAGGCGGACTATTCGCGGGAGGATCAGCATCACCGCGCCTATGAGCCCACGCCCTACTGCGTGCTGGAACGCATTGCTGACAGCGGCTATCTGTTCGCTCATAACATTCTGGTGGACTACGGGAGCGGGCTGGGCCGGACAGCGATCTTCCTGAATCAGCGCGTGGGCTGCCCCGTCATCGGAATCGAGCGGGAGCCGGCTTTCTATGAGCTGGCACTGCAGAATCTGGAGGAGAGCGGCGCGCAGAATGTCGATTTCCTGCTGATGGATGCGGCGGACTATGAAGTGCAGACGGCGGACTGCTTTTATTTCTTCAATCCCTTTTCAGTCACGATTCTGCGGCCGGTGATCCGGCGGATTCTCGACTCGTTCTACGAATATGAGCGCTCCATGAAGCTGTTTTTCTACTATCCGTCGGACGAATTCACGTCTTATCTGATGACAGAAGAAGAGTTGGAATTCTTCGATGATCTGTCCTGCCGGGATCTTTTCGGCACGGAGGATCCGCGCGAGAGCATCCTCGTCTTCGGCGTCGGCTGAGGGGCACAGGCGGACACAGAGCGAAATTGCATATAATTTGACGAATCGGCATATTTTGCCTGAATCACCCTGCTTTTATAATAAGTGCAGGGTGGTTTTTATCCCATCAGAAATATGCACAGCACTTTGGAGGGAAAGGCAATGAGTGAGGAAATGAAGCGGTATATGGATCCTTCGCTGCCGCCGCAGGAGCGCGCGCAGGACCTTCTTTCGCAGATGAGTCTGGACGAGAAGATGGGGCAGATTGTCGGCGTGATGGCGATCGCGGGACGCGAGGACGCGCTGCGGCATTTTGCGCCGCACGGTGTGGGGCAGGTCAGCACGCTGGGCTTCAGGATGTGTAAGACGTCGCAGGAAGCGGCCGCGTGGCAGCACAAGCTGCAGAGCATCGTCATGGAGTGCAGCGAACATCATATCCCGGCGGTCTTTCATATGGAGGGCCTGTGCGGCGCGTTCATTCAGGACAGTACCAGTTTTCCCTCCGGCGTGAACCGGGGCGCGACCTTTGATCCGGAGCTGGAGGAGCAGATCGGCGCCGTGGTGGCCAGACAGGAGCTGGCCTTCGGCATCACACAGGTGCTGGCGCCTGTATTGGATATTTCCCGGGATTCCCGGATGGGCCGGCAGTCCGAGCCCTACGGAGAAGATCCGGCGCTGGCTGCTGCGATGGGCGCGGCGTATACGAGAGGCGCGCAGGGGACGGAAGTCGACGGCCGCCACGCAGACTGCTGTGCCAAGCATTTCCTGGGCTTTCACAATTCCCAGGGCGGCATACACGGCGCACATATCGACGCCGGCATGCATTTGATCGATGAGATTTACGGCAAGCCATTCCAGGCGGCCATTGCCCTGTCGGATCTGCACGGAGTCATGCCCTGCTACGGATCACTCGACGGGCTGCCGGTGCACGCCTCGAAGAAGGTGCTGACCGGCCTGCTGCGTGAGGAGATGGGCTTTGACGGCGTCGTGATCTCCGACTACGGCGCAGTGGAAAATGTACATATGGTGCAGGGCGCAGCCGAGTCCAATGCCGACGCAGGCCTGAAGTGCCTTACGGCGGGCATGGATGTGGAGCTGCCGATGCCCTCCTGCTATTGGAACGGACTGAAGGCGCAGTTTGAAAGCGGCGAGGCGGATCTGGCGATATTGGATGCGGCGGTGCTGCATGTCCTGACGGCCAAGTTCCGGATGGGTCTGTTCGAGCATCCCTTCGCGCTGGAGGGCGAGGCGATCACAGCGAAGACGCAGCAGGCAGCGGATGACGAGATCTCCCGGCGCGCGGCGCAGGAATCCCTGATTCTGTTAAAGAACAACGGCGCGCTGCCCCTCTCAAAGGACGTGAAGACGATTGCGCTGATCGGCCCTCACGGCACGAATGCGCGGTATTATTTCGGCGGCTACACGCACCTTTCCATGGTGGAAGCGATGTACGCCGCGGGCAATTCCATGGCGGGAACCGGCGGAGGCGGCTCTACCGCGAACATGGAGATGCAGCGGGTGCCGGGCACCAATATCCAGCGGGATGACACGGCAGAATTTGATGCCATCTTACAGCAGCTCTATCCCGGCTGCCAGAGCCTGTCCGAGGCCCTGCAGGCAGCGCTCCCGGACACCAGGATTCTGACGGCGCAGGGCTACTGGAAGGCCGGCGCGGACGAGAGCCTGTTCGAGGAGGCCCTGGCGGCGGCTGCGCAGGCAGATGTGATTCTTCTGACGCTGGGCGGCAAGAACGGCTCCGGCTCCATCGCCACGATGGGCGAGGGCGTAGACGGCACGAATATCAACCTGCCGGCCTGCCAGGACGCTTTTATCCGCGCGGCGGCAAAATATGGCAAGCCGTTGATCGGCATTCACTTCGACGGGCGCCCGATCTCTAGCGATGCGGCGGACGAACTGCTGGATGCCATCCTTGAAGCGTTCACACCGGCCGAGTTTACCGGGGAAGCGGTGGTCAATGTGCTGACCGGTGTCTATAATCCGTCCGGAAAGCTCCCGCTGTCCGTCGCATACCACGCAGGTCAGATTCCGATCTATTACAATCATCCGAAGGGCTCTGCCTGGCATCAGGGCGGCAGCATAGGCTTTCAGGATTACGCGGATCTGCCGCACACACCCCGGTATTTCTTTGGACACGGCCTCTCCTATACGGATTTTGCCTATTCAGATTTACAGATCGAATCGGAAGCCGGCACGATCACCATCGAGAACGTGCCGGAGGCCAGCTTCGCAACCGGCTACAGACCGAGCGGTGAAGTGACGAAGGAGACGATGGCTGCAGCGGCGCCGGACGGGGAGATCCGGATCTTTCTGAAGATCAGAAACACAGGAGCTGTGGAAGGAACAGAGGTGGTTCAGCTGTATGTCCGCGATGAGAAGGCAAGCATGACCCGGCCGGTGAAGGAGCTGGCGGGCTTTGCCCGGGTGAGCCTGAAGCCGGGCGAGGAGAAGACGGTAAGCTTCACGCTCCGCGCTGACCAGCTGGCGTTCTTAGACGAGGAAATGCGCTGGATGATCGAGAAGGGTACCTTTGATGTGCAGGTGGGAAGCTCCTCCGAGGACATTCGCCTGGAGGGAAAATACTATGTGACCGGCAGCCTGTATATAAGCGGAAAAGAAAGAGGCTTCCGGGCAGCAGCGTCCGTGCATTGACAGATTCCGGGACTTCAGGGCTGCAGCCGGTACTGCTGCGGGGTCCTGCCGTACTGTTTGCGGAAGTAGGTAATAAATGCGCTGGGGCTGGGGAATGCCAGCAGATCCGAGACAGTCGTCACCGAGAGGTCGGTCGACTGCAGGATGGCGCGGGCGTACTCCAGCTTTTTCATGCGGATAAATGCCATCGGCCGCATGCCCAGCTCTTTTGCGAAGGAGTCCGAAATATAATGAGGACTGCGCCGGCAGACCTGCGAGAGCGTGGTGAGCGTGATGGGATCATGCATGTGGCTCATGATATATTCACAGCACTGGCGCGTCGCGGGAGTGCAGTCCCGGTACAGATAGTCATGGACGGCACAGGTAAAATCATGCATAGCCGCGAGGTTGAGGTGCTGTATGCGTTTTACGTCCGTGAGCCGGATAGCGTGCCGGATATAGCAGTCGCTGATCGAATAGGCGATGTGTTCCGGGAGGCCGCCGTCGAGGGCCGCCCGGGTGCAGAGGGTGACATTGCTGATGAAAAGGCCCAGCATCTGCTGAAGCGGCTGTTCAGACAGCTCGCCGACTTTGATCTCCTGATCTGTCACAGGTTTTTTTCCGACCGGACGGTTCCAGCCGGACTGATCCGCAAAAGAGAGAACCTTCTGAATGTCGCCGGTCTGTACATAATAGAACATGGACTTCTCCATCAGCCGTCTTGAGCCGACCGGGCCGTTGTCCGCGTCCTGTTCCTCGAAGATCTGCTTGTTGATTTCAAGCCGGATGCTGCGCAGGTCCGGACGGATGGAGGTGTCCGGCTGATAGTAGCGGCTGGCGAAAGAAAACCGGTCGGAAGAGCGGCTGTCAGGACCGGTCTGGCGGTGAGAAGCAGGCATAAAAGACCTCCCCGTAGAATTGTCGGTAAAATCATATATTAACCAGTAATATTATACATGAATCGTCGGAGTAACTGATAATATTTTCTTATAAAAGGTCAGTAATCAGCCGCACCGCAGCGGCTGTCAGGAAACGGAAATCAATTTACAGGAGGGTACAAATGGCAACAGACGTCAGGAAACTTGTAGAACAGATGACACTGGAAGAGAAAGCTTCGCTCCTCGGCGGCGCGGATTTCTGGCACACCAAGGCGGTGGAGCGGCTCGGTATTCCGCAGTTTATGATGTCCGACGGACCTCACGGACTGCGCAAACAGGACGCAGAAGGGGATCACCTGGGCGTCAACGACAGTATTGTCGCGGTCTGCTGGCCGGCAGCCTGCGCGACGGCATCCAGCTTCGACACAGAGCTGATCGGAAAGATGGGTGAGAACATCGGCGATGAGTGCCAGGCAGAGGATCTGTCGATCGTGCTCGGCCCTGCCGTCAATATCAAGAGAAGCCCGCTGTGCGGCCGCAACTTCGAGTATTTCTCGGAGGATCCGTATCTGGCCGGCGAGATGGCGGCAGCTTACATTCAGGGCGTGCAGTCCCGCCATGTCGGGACCAGCATCAAGCATTTCGCGCTGAATGATCAGGAATACTACCGGATGAGCAACGACTCCGTCGCAGACGAGCGCACGATCCGTGAGATTTATTTCCCGGCTTTCGAGACGGCAGTAAAGAAGTCTCAGCCCAAGACCGTGATGTGCTCCTACAACAAGATCAACGGAACCTATGCTTCCGACAACGAATGGCTGCTGACGAAGATCCTGCGCGATGAGTGGGGCTTCGAAGGTTTTGTCATGACCGACTGGGGTGCAATCGACGACCGCGTACAAGGTGTGATTGCCGGCCTTGAACTGGAGATGCCCGGCGATACCTCCGCCAATGACGCGAAGATCGTGGCCGCTGTGAAAGAAGGAAAGCTGGATGAGAAGCTGGTCGACCAGGCCGCAGAGCGCGTGCTGAAGGTCGTCTATGACTACTTCGACAATAAGCGGAGCGGTGTCGTCTTCGACCGCGAAGCGGATCATCAGAAGGCGGAAGCCATCAGCGCGGAGTGCGCGGTTCTGCTGAGCAACAACGGCATTCTGCCGCTGGCATCCGGAAAGAAGATCGTTTACATCGGTGAATATGCCGCAAAACCGCGTTTCCAGGGCGGCGGCTCCTCCCACATCAACGCTTCCCGCGTCGTCTCCGCACTGGACGCCGCTCAGGGCAAGGGCAGAGCAGTCGAGTATGTCAAGGGCTTCCCGTTTGACAAGGATGAGACGGATGAGGCGGAGATTGCGAAGGCTGTCGAAGCGGCGAAGAACGCAGATGTGGCAGTGATCTTCGCAGGTCTGCCGGATGTCTTCGAGTCCGAGGGCTACGATCGTCCGAATATGAATATGCCCGCCTGCCAGAACCGTCTGATCGCAGAGGTGGCAGCTGTGAATCCGAACACGGTCGTAGTGCTGCACAACGGCAGCCCCGTCGAGATGCCGTGGGCCGATGATGTGGCAGCGATTCTCGAGATGTATCTGGGCGGCCAGGGCGTCGGCGCTGCGACGGATGCACTGCTGTACGGCGAGAAGAACCCGAGCGGCCACCTGGCTGAGACCTTCCCGCTGCGCGTACAGGACAATCCGAGCTACCTGAATTTCAACACCGATCCGGAGAAATGTGTCTATGCGGAAGGTGTCTATGTCGGTTACAGATACTATGAGAAGAAGGAGCAGCCTGTCCGCTTCGCATTCGGACACGGTCTGTCCTATACCACCTTCGAGATCGGTAATATCCGTCTGTCCGCCGACAGCATGGATGACATTGGTTCCATCGATGTGACCGTTGATGTGACGAATACCGGAAGTATGGCCGGCAAGGAAGTCGTTCAGCTTTACATCAGCGATGAGAACGGCACGCCGGATCGCCCGCTGAAGGAGCTGAAGGGCTTTGCCAAGGTGGAGCTGCAGCCCGGCGAGACGAAGAGTGTGACGCTGACCATCGACGCGAGATCTCTTTCGTATTATGAAGTGAAGCTCGGCGACTGGTTCGCACCGGCCGGAAAGTACATGATCCAGGTGGGCGATGCGAGCGATCACATCATGGCCTGCGCACCGATCACCTTCGCGACGGCGAAGACCGTTCCGATGAGAATGGACGGCTCCATCACCATCGGCGAATTGATGAAGAACCCGAAGACTGCAGCGGTTCTGCAGGGCATGATGGCGCAGATGTCCGCGGGCAGCCCGGTCCTCATGGATGAAAATGATCCGATGATGGTTGCGATGATGAACTTTATGCCGTTGAAGTCGCTTAAATCTTTCGGTATGATGGATGATGAAAAGATGGCAGGCCTGATCGGCATCTTAAAGGCTGCCCTCGAGAGCTGATAACGGATAAGAGTAATCGGATGAGATCCCAATGACGCAGAAATGGAAAGACCGGCTGATCTTTCTGCCGGCGGCGGTTTTTACGCTCCTGTATTTTACACTGATCTTCAATCGGAATATCTGGAGCGATGAAGGCTTCACGATTCAGCTGATCCAGGGGACACCGGCGCAGATTACAATAGGAACGGCACAGGATGTTCATCCGCCGCTGTATTACTACTACGCAAAACTCTTTCAGGCTGTGTTTGGACACACCCTGAAAGTACAGACAATCGCGGCCATCCTTCCGATGGTGGCAACGCTCGCCCTCGGACCGACCTGCATCCGCAGGCGGTTCGGGTATACGGCGGGCATTTTATTTACCCTTCTGTTGGGCTGCCTCCCCTGCTCGATGGAATTCGCCCTGCAGGTGCGGATGTATTCCCTCGCCCTGTTTCTTGTCACGCTGTGCGCTCTCATGGCGCTTTCCGCCTATGAAACCGGCTCTCTGAAAGCACTGGTGATCTATGCCGTCACCGGCGCGGCAGCGGCCTATACGCACTACTTTGCACTGCTGCCGGCCTTCCTGATTGCCTTCTTTTACCTGCTTGCCGTGCTGCGCGATCTGCGCACTGCCCAGGGTGAGCAGCAGAAAGTCCGGGCAAAATCCGGCTTTCGGGCGTGGCTTATCACGGCGGTATTGATGATCGTTTCCTACCTGCCGTGGGTGCCGCTGTTTTTAAAACAGATCGGATCCGTGCAGGAGTCCTACTGGATCCCGCCGATTACAAGTGCGACGATGCTGCAGTATCTGACCTGGCCCTTTGCGCTGAAGGATCTGCAGTGGACCGCCGCGTGGTTCCTGTTTCTGACGGTGCTGGTGCTGTTCGTGCGGACAAAGGAAAAGAAGCTGATTGCAATCAGCTTTCTGATTCCGGTGGTGACAGCGGCCTTCGGAATTATCTGGTCGGTGCTGCCGGGAAACTCCGTGATTTACCGGGATCAGTACATCTTCCCGGCCATGGGCCTTTTCTGTGCGGGCCTCGCGGTGGGACTCTCTAAGATGCCGAAGCTTGAAAGGACTGCGGGCCAGGCCGGATTTTGCCCTGAGAAGCTGCTGATCCTGCTGATGGTGCCGGTGCTGGCGCTGGGCGTGGGGCAGTATATTCAGGTGTTTCATCAGGAACACCTCTCCTCCAACATTGAAAAGACGCTCGACTTTATGGACGAGCGCCTGGGGGAGAACGACTATATCATTTATAATTTTGAAAAATTCGGCTATCTGTACTGCCTGTATTTCCCGCCGGAGCGCACCTTCTTCATGATGGACTACGACTTCACGACGCCGGCGGACAATCTGTATTTTCTCGACACGCCGGCGGAGGGCGATCTGAATCCCGATCTGCTGGCGGCCTATAACTGGATCGGAGAGGATATGGGCGAATACGGCATCGAACATAATCCTTTCGAGATCATCTGGTATCATCACTGAAAAAAGCCCGGGCAATGCCCGGGCCTTTCTAGTTCATATCAGTACATTCCGCAGAGAACGGTGCTGTTGTCGGAGCATCCGCAGAGGGCTGCCCAGTCACCGCGGCGCGCAGCGTCGACCATGAGACGGGTCTGCATGCGGCAGATGGCGTTATATCTCGAAACAGCTTTCTTTACAGAACTGACGATTGCGCTGATGATGTTTTTCATGGTAATGCCTCCTTTGTCGTGTGTTTTCCAAGTGTCTTGATCTGTTTGGTTGTCTGTCCTTTCGACAATTAGACTTTACCAGAACGCATATCACACATTTGTCACACGGACTGTGTCAAGTCCGCTATGAAAGGACTTGACATGTAGCGTCGCTCGCACGCCCGGAGGGCGTATTTAATCGAGCGATGTTCAATCGGATTGTGAGAGCATTTATGTGGAAGCGGCGTAGCCCTGGTAGTTTTCCAGGAAGGCTTCGGCGCTTTTGTTCATGTGAAGACCGATGCGGCCGTCGGTGAAGCCGATGTTGATGTTCAGGCGGCCGAGGTAGTTGTCGATGACCTGGACGCTGATGAAGAGCTTGTCCGGGCTGGTCCAGGCGCCGGAGGCGGCGCAGCGGTATTTGTGCCCGGGTACGGGAACCGTGCCGATCTCGTCATCGTAGTTTTCTTCCGGAAAGTCGTAGAAGCGGTTCTCACAGCGGCCGAAGGGCAGCGCCTTATCGCCTTGCTCATTGGTGTAGAAGAGGGTGCCGCCGTCTTCAGTAAATTCGAGCCGGAGATGCGTGATGCCCATGGGATTGGGCTCCAGGTGCCAGATTTTGCCTGAAATCTGCTCCTCGAGGGGCGAAGCTTTTTCGCCGCGGGCGGCGGCGAGCTTCAGGGTGTCGGCGTACGCCATGAGCTCCTGAAACGGGACGGTGCTCTGTGGGACGGTGCTCTGTCCCCTCGTCCCATTTTCTGAATTTTCTGAGAATGGGACGATGCTCTGTCCCTCCGTCTCACTTACGACGAGGTTGAAGAAGCTCTTGATGAGGACGCGCATGTCGATGGGGTTGCCCTGGTTGTCGCCGGTGGCAGCGAGAATGAGGTCTTTGTCGGGGACGCAGAGCATGAACTGGCTGCCCATGCCCCAGAAGAGCCAGGAGTTGCGGTAGGTGCGCCAGATCTGGTAGCCATAGCCGTAGGTGTTCCAGTCTTCGATGCCGAGGGAGTTGTTGTCGACCTGCTTGGCGGTGGCGGCGCGGATGTATTCGGGGTCCAGAAGCTGCTCGCCGTCGCAGGTGCCGCCGTTTAGTAAGAACCGGCCGATGAGGGCCAGGTCGCGGGTGGTGCACAGCAGGCCGGAGTCAGCCCAGGAGTGGCCGCCGGGGCAGGTAAGAATCCGGGCTTTGCTCGAGACACCGATGCGGTCAAAGATGCGCGCACGCAGGAAGTCCATGAGCTTCATGCCGGTGAGGCGCTCAACGAGGGCGCCGAGGATGAAGGTGCCATTAGAGTCATAGCGGAAGTTGGTGCCGGGTTCGCAGGTGCCGCAGGAGATATCTTCCGCGGAGCCGGATTTTGCCCCGGGTGCGGGATCTTCGAAGTAGAAGCGGACGCGGTCGGCGGGCCGGGCGTACATCCAGTGCTGTAAGGGCAGACGCGCGGTGGTCATAGTGAGCATGTTCCGGATGGTCTGGCGGTGCAGCGCCTCGTTTTTAGTCAGCTTGATTTCTTCCGGGAAATAGAGGCTGATGGGATCGTCCAGGTGAATTAAGCCGTCCTGCAGAAGCAGGCCGATAGCGATGGAGGTAAGACTCTTGGTCGCGGAGTACATGCGGTGCGGGGTGTCGGCGTCAAAAGGAGCCCAGTAGTGCTCGAAGCAGATTTTGCCGGCGCGCTCAATGAGCACGGAGTGGGTGGAGAGGTGATGCGCCTCGAGCGTTTCGAGATAGGTGCGGATGGCCTTACTGGGAATGCCGGCCTGCTCAGGGGTGATGCGGGCGATGGACTTGGTCATGGCGGTTCCTCCTTCATTTTGTCTGAGAGTGGGACGGTGCTCTGTCCCCTCGTCCCATTCTGATATTAGCAAGACGTGAGGGGAAATGAAAGAAAAAAGGCCGCAACAGAAATGGTGCGGCCGTGGGGGAGATTTTCAAATTGTTATGTGCGGCTCTGTTTCGCCAGACTGTTGGAGTGGGACGGTGCTCTGTCCCCCCGTCTCATATTTAGGTTATAATGGGGCCGGAGGTTGTAAGAACGGATATGGATATCGAGTTGGAAAAGAACGAGGAGTTCCTCGAGTGTGAGAAGGTGTGGGTGTATCACCTTCTGATTATGGCGGCGGGGTGGTTCGGTGCGTACACGTTTCTGCTGCGGGGCGGCGTGTTCTGCAACGCGCAGACGGCGAACGTGGTATTGTTCGCTATGGCGATCGGCAATGGCGAGTGGTCCAAGGCTGCGTTTCTGCTGCTGCCGATCGGGGCATATTTTGCCGGCGCTTTTATTTCGGAGTATCTGGGCAAAAGCGTAAAGCGGCTGCATTTTCTGCGGTTCGACACGATGCTGGTGGGCTTTGAGGCACTGGTGGTGATTCTGCTGGGATTTCTGCCGGCGAGCGTGCCGGACCAGATCTGTCAGGTGGTGCTGAACTTCATCTGCTCGATGCAGTTCAACACGTTCCGTCAGGTGCAGGGCGTGCCGGTGGCGACGACCTTCGTGACGAATCACATCCGACAGGTAGGGCATTTTCTGGCAAAATATGTCCGGCATCACAATGCGGAGAACCGGGGGAGGATCGCGGTGCACGGCCAGCTGATTCTGTATTTCATCGCCGGTGCGGTTATTTCGACTGTGTGCTGCAGATTGTTTGCGCTGCGATCGATCTGGGGCAGCGCCGTGCTGCTGATGATCGTGTTTATCGGGCTTGTGCGGGCGGACCGCGGAAACGAGCGCGGCCTGATGGAGAAGGTTCCGCACGGACATTAAGGAGTGGGACGAGGGGACAGAGCACCGTCCCATAAGGAGAGTGTGATGGCGAGAGGGTCGACGAAGGAGAATAAGACGGTGTACCAGCTGCGGCGGGAGGAGCTGGGGCTCTCCCGGGAGAAGGCGGGGGAGCTGTTGGAGGTGATTCCGCCGGAGCGGATCGAGCGGATTGAGAGCGGAAAATATACGGCGCATCCGGACGAAGTGCTGGTGATGGCGGATAAGTATCAGTCGCCGCATCTGTGCAATTATTACTGTGCGCATGAGTGTGAGATCGGGCAGCGCTATGTGCCGGAGGTGCGGATGAAGGAGCTGTCGCAGATCGTTCTGGAGACCCTGGCTTCCGTCAATACGGTGAAGCGTCAGCAGGACGAGCTGATCGAGATCACGGCGGACGGGCGGATCGAAGCAGGCGAGATGGAAGATTTCGTCCGGATTCAGTCAGAGCTGGAGAAGATTTCCGTGACGGTGGAGACGCTGCAGCTGTGGGTGGAACAGAAGCTTGCGTCGGGCGAGCTCGATCAGGCGGCGTATGAGGCCTGCCGGGCAGCGCGGGAGGCGGAAGACGCGTGAAGGTGAGCCATATTTTGCACTGATTGTGCAAATAGAAGAGGCTATTGCACACTCGCTGTGGTGTTTCTATAAAGGATCAGGCGATAGAATGTTCCTGTAACAACCGAGAGCTAAAATATGAAATGCCGAGGGAGGTGCAGGGATGAAGGGATTCATGAAGGTTTTACTGATCGGACTGATTGTTGCGTATGTGGTCTCGCCGATGGACATACCGGGACCGATCGATGATGTGATCGTGGTGCTGCTGGGTCTGGCGGCCCGGAAGCGGATCGGAACAGTCGGGTGAGACGAGGGGACAGAGCAGCGTCTTGCTAAAAGAAAATGGATCAGGAGCAAGATCTCCTGATCCATTGTTGTTTTCAGCTTACTGCATGCAGTCTTCGCAGAGTCCGTAGAAGACGGTGCGCATGGGATTGAGTTTGAAGTGGTGCTCGGCGAGGAGGTGGGCCTGAATCTCCTGGAGCTCGTCGCAGTGGAGGTGGATGAGCTTGCCGCACTTCTCGCATTTGCAGTGAAAGCAGACTTCGGTCTCAACATGGTCGTCCGGCTGGATGTATTCAAAGCAGGCGGGGCTGCTGCTGTCGATGATGTATTTATTGAGAATGCCTTCGTCGACAAAGCGCTCGAGCTGCCGGTAGATGGTGGACTGGCCGATGGTGATGCCATGGAGCTTGAAGTATTCGTAGACGTCGGCGGCGGTGAAGTGGCTGCCGGGGACGGACTCGAAATACTCGAGCAGGATGGCGCGCTGGCGCGTTCTGTATTTTGACCGTATATTTGTATTGGATGTATTCGTGTTCATGTTTTGTATTTTAATCTTATTCTAATGCCGATTCAATTCTCATTTCATGTTGGGAGTGTAAAGTGTGATCATCAGGAAAGCAGGAAGGCACTGATTCAGAAGTACAATGAGGAGAGCTGACTGCATGAGATTTGTGAGTGTATTAGATTTGAGAGGGAGAGAATCATGAGACAGACAGATTTGAAATGGAGAGGACAGATTATTCGACACGGAGCGCTGCTGCTTCTGCTGGCAGCAATTGTGCTGACACACACGGGCTGCACATTCCATATTTACGGGCAGCAGTCCTTCGGAAGCTATAAGGATGCATCACGCTACAGCGCGGGAAATTTTGACTATGAGGCCGCAGGGATCCGGGAAGTGGAGATCAACTGGGTGGACGAGAACATCACGGTGACGCAGTCCGACGCGGACACGCTGGAGGTGTCGGAGACGGATAAGGGCCTGAAAGAGAATCAGAAGATGCACTGGTTGATCGATGAAGACAAGCTGATCATCCAGTACTGCAGCAGCGGATATAAGGGCAGGAAGATGCCTTCCGGGACAAAGAAGCTGAGTGTGGAAATCCCGGCGGATGTGGCGCTGACGATTTCGACAGTGAGCGGTGATGTGACGCTGACGGGGCAGCAGACGCTGCGGGATCTGAAGATCAACGGGGTGTCCGGTAATGTGCGGGCGGAGGATCTGACGCTGTCCGGGAAGGTGGAAGTGAACACAGTCTCGGGGGATTGTAAGCTTGGACTTCGCGACTGCGACAAGGCGAGCTTTGAGAGTGTCAGCGGAGATGTGGTGCTGACGTCACTGCCGTCGGGCGGTGCGCGGATCGATTTTCAGTCGGCGAGCGGTGATGTGCACGGGTCGGATTACACGCGGGATGATAAGAAGTATGTGTTCGGCGGCGGTGCGTGCAAGATCGAGGTGTCGTCGGTGAGCGGGGATCTGACGGTGGAATGAGCGCGGATCCGACACGAATCCGACACGAATCCGACACGGATTCAGTCCGAATGCTTTTCGCGGAACCGTGAGTTATTGTAAAATAGTGTTGGAGCGCAGGTGGAACGGAGTTTGAGGCTCCGTTCCCTTTTTTTCGTAAGGAGGGGGTACAGATGAGAAAGGGAAATGGTTTCCGGATTCCAGCCCTTCTGCTGACGGCAGGAATGCTGGCGGGATGTGTGATGGCAGCGCCTGCGCCGGCCGCGGAGCCTGCTGCGCCTGCGGCTGAGGTTTCGGAGGAGGCTGAACCCGCAGCAGAGGCTGCTGAGGCGCCTGCGGCGACTGCGGAGGTTTCTGAGGAAGCTGCACCCGCAGCGGATATGGAGATCGCGGATTCCGCAGGCTATGCGGAGACGCTGTTTGACACGAGCCGGGTTCACACCGTGGAGTTGACGATCGCGCCGGAGGACTGGGCGCTTCTGCTGGAGCATCCGCTGGACAAGGAAAAATTCAAGGCGGATGTGACGATCGACGGCGAGACAATTCCGGAGGTTTCCGTTTCGACGAAGGGCAATTACACACTGCTGTATGTGGCGGGGGCAATGGAGAGCGACCGCTACAGTCTGCGGCTGAATTTCGGCAAGTATGTGGATGGTCAGACCTATCGCGGGCTGGACAAGCTGAGCCTGAACAACATGTTCAGCGACATGACCTATATGAAGAATCACATGTGTTACTGGCTGTTCCGGCAGATGGGCGTGGACGCGCCGCTGACAAGCTATGTGTGGCTGACGGTAAACGGGGAAGATCACGGGCTGTATATGGCGGCAGAGGATATGGACAAAGGCCATCTGAGGCGGGTGTATGACGGCGACGGCGTGATCTATAAGCCGGAACCCGGCGGCCTGGATATGACCCCGGAGGATCTGGCGTGGGTTCTGGAAGTGGCTGAGAAAGGGGAGTTAGAGATGCCCGACAAGCCGTCCCAGGGAGCGAATCTGGCCTATATCGACGACAACATCGACAGCTATCCGGAAATCATGAATAATGCGGAGACGAAGGCAAAAGATGGCGATAAGGCGGAGATGGTGGCTGCCTTGAAGGCTTTGTCGGAGGGGCGTCCGGAGGACGCCTTCGATACGGATGAAGTGATCCGGTATTTTGCCGCGCATAACTTCGTGCTGAATTATGACAATTACACGGGACCGATGCTTCACAACATGGTGATTGTGGAGCGGGACGGGAAGCTGACGCTGGGACCGTGGGATTATGATTCCGCCTTCGGCGCATTCCGGTTTGTGATCGATGCGTCGGCGTATGAAAACCCGACGGATCTCCTGAACATGGGAATCGACACGCCGCTGATCAGGACGACGGAGGAAGAGCGGCCCGCGTGGGCCTTTATTGTTTCCGGTGACGGCGGGTATCTGGAAGCTTATCACGCGGCGATGGACGAGCTGGTTTCTAAGTACATGGAGAGCGGCGCGTTTGACCAGGAGGCGGATGCGGTCGCGAGCCTGATTGCGCCCTATGTGGAAAAGGATCCGACGGCGTTCTATACTGCGGAAGAGTTTGAGCAGGCGGTCGCGGTGATGAAGGAATTCAACAGACGGCGGGCTATGAGCGTCCGGAAGCAGCTGGACGGGACACTGGCGGCAGACAACGGGCAGCAGGCGGACGAGGACAAGGTGGATGCCTCGGACCTGCGGATTGATGACATGGGAAGCATGATCAAGTAAAGACAGTTTATACAGGAGGTAGAAATGAGCAAGGTACTTTTATTGAACGGCAGCCCGCATGTGCACGGCTGCACAGCGACGGCGCTGGAT
Source organism: Lachnospiraceae bacterium (assembly GCA_017449485.1). Classification (GTDB taxonomy): domain Bacteria; phylum Bacillota; class Clostridia; order Lachnospirales; family Lachnospiraceae; genus CAG-791. The sequence continues at coordinate 11,333 of JAFTFP010000180.1, read as the reverse complement.
GAGATGATCATTGTGTTTGAGGCGGAAGGCATTGAGACCGAGCTGATTCAGGTGGGGACCCGGGAGATCCGCGGGTGCATTTCCTGCGGCAGCTGCAGCAGGACGGGGAAATGCGTTTTCGACGATCTGGTGAACGAGGTCGGGCCAAAATTAGAAGAGGCAGACGGACTGGTGGTGGGCAGTCCTGTCTATTACGGTTCGCCGAACGGAAACATTATTTCTTTTATGGACCGGCTGTTTTACAGCACGCCGTTCTCGAAGCATATGAAGGTGGGTGCTGCCGTGGTCAGCTGCAGAAGAGGCGGCAATACCGCGAGCTTCGACGTGCTGAACAAGTATTTCACCATCAGCGGCATGCCGGTGGCTTCCTCGAGCTATTGGAATCAGGTGCACGGCTTCTCCGCCGAGGATGTCAGGAAGGATCTGGAGGGACTGCAGACCATGCGGAATCTTGCGCGGAACATGAGTTTCCTGATCCGTGCCATCGCGGACGCGAAAGAGAAGTATGGGTATCCGGAAGTGGAGAGGGGATTCTTCACGAGCTTCCCGGACGGGAAATGAGGTTGATGATTTGAAGAAGGTAATGATTTTAAACGGTAGTCCCCGTAAGAACTGGAATACGGCGATGATGCTGAAGGCGGCTGCTGAAGGCGCTGCGGCAGCAGGCGCAGAGGTGGAGTACATTGATCTGTTTGATCTTTCCTACACCGGCTGCCGGAGCTGCCTGGCCTGCAAGCGCAAGGGCGCAGAGCGGCCGAAGTGTTTCTGGAAGGATGATCTCTCACCCGTGATCGACCGGATTTTTGCGGCGAATGCGCTGATCGTGGGCTCGCCGGTTTATCTGGGCGATGTGACGAGCCAGGTGATCGGACTGCTGGAGCGGCTGCATTTCTGTGCGCTCTCCTACGATGATTATTCGAATTATTTCACCGGGAAAGTGAATGTGGGCGTCATTCTGACCATGAACGCGGGGAAGCCCTGGTATGAGCTGCAGTATAAGAAGGCGATGAAGGATCGCTTTGCCGCCCTGAAGGCACTGAATGGATCATTCGAGATTTTGCCCGCATGTGATACGCTGCAGGTGAATGATTACTCAAAATTCGACATGGGCAGCTTCAGCGAGGAGCACAAGAAGCAGATGCGCGCGGAGCAGTTCCCGAAGGACCTGGAGAAGGCGCGGGAACTGGGAAGAAAGCTGGGGTCGTGAAGCCCTGAGGGCGTAACGGGCTGAAAGCTCAGTGCTGCGCCTTGTCGTAAAGGAGAAAAGTATGCGGATTCTCATGCTGGGAAACAGTTTTACGTTCTATAACGATATGCCGCAGACGCTGGCGAAGCTGACGGGCGCACAAGTCGCTGCACACACGCGCGGCGGGGCGTGGCTTTCGGAGCCGTCAGCGGAAGAAAGAGAGAAGCTTCGTCGGTTTATGGAAGAAGAGATCCGGAACGGCCGGGTGGATGTTTCCTGGGCGGAACTGCGCAAACTCATTGCGGAATCTGCCGCGGAGGATGGTCAGGAAGAGACATGAAAAAGATTCTTGCAGAGTGGCTGCAGATTGTCGCAGGGCTTCTCGTGTTTTCCTTCGGCGTTCATCTGACAATCTTCGCCAATATCGGGCTGGCGCCCTGGGACTGCCTGGGGATGGGCATTGCCGCCCGCACACCGCTGAATTACGGCATCGCAATGACTATCATTGCGGTGCTGATTCTGTGTATTGATCTGCTGATGAAAGAGCGGATCGGCTTCGGCACGATCATTGATGCGTTTCTCACCGGAAATGCGATTCAGTTATTCAATGATCTGAATCCCTTCGAACTGAACACGGGTCTGATGCGCGGCATTTTGCTGCTGGTGGCGGGACTGGCTGTCATGGCGGTCGGGATGTGGATCTATATGAGTGCGCAGCAGTGCTGCGGCCCGCGGGACTCGCTGCTTGTCGGCCTTGGAAAGCGCCTGCCGAAGATTCCGATCGGGGTCGTCGGCGCGCTGCTGTGGGCGACGGTCCTGCTGATCGGGTGGCTTCTGGGCGGCCCGGTCGGCATCGGCACACTGATCAGCGCTTTCGGCGGCGGTGCCATTATGCAGGTGGTCTATAATATGCTGCACTTTGAACCGCGCCGCCTGAAGCATAAAGATGTGTTGGAAACGGTGCGGCTGCTGCGGGATGCCGGCTGTAATTGAGAATCAGTACAAATCCCAGAGAAAATGCGATATCATCACAGTAGAGCGGCTTGGACCAGCAAGCTGAGATCAGTGTGAAATTATCATCAAATATTTATCATCAGGTTTTTACCATCAAATTAAATCAATCAGGAGGCAGGAAGATGATCAGAAGAAAGAATGAAATGGTAGTGGAAGATGTGGAGCGTCTGCGCGAGGGCGAGGGCTTCGTGCATATGACGAAGCTCATCAATGTGCCGGAAGAGTTGTGCGGCAAGGGCCGGGCGTTCACCCGGAGCATCCTGAACCCGGGCTGCAGCATCGGCTATCACGTGCATGAGACCGATTCCGAGCTGTACTATATTCTGAAGGGCACTGCGGAATACAACAATAACGGAGAACCCGTCACGGTCACAGAGGGCGATCTCACAATCTGTGAGCCCGGTACCGGACATGGCCTGGCCAATCGCGGCACGGAGCCGGTCGAGTTCATCGCGCTGATTGTTTACGCGTAATTCAGGAACGCCTCGGCGTTCCTGCCGCGCCGCGCTCGGAATGAGACGGTGCTCTGTCCCCTCGTCTCACTTCACCATTTCTTCAGGGGGCAGCGGGCGTGCCTGGGGAGGGCACGGAATTCGACGTAGCAGCCGCAGGCATTGCAGGTGGCGGCGTTCATCTTATCACAGGAGAGACAGACGGAGAGTATGGATTCGTAAAGAGCCTGATCGGCACGGTCAGGCTCTTTTATGATGTCCAGATATTTGCGCAGGTCTTGCTGATCTTCCCGCTGCCAGTGTCGCGGAGATCCGCGTCAAAGCGTAAAAGGCGGAATGCACCCCTCTTTTCCGCCTGCCCGTGCTGTGATATCTTCTGCCGGATATCACAGCACATTTTTTATGAGTGGGACGAGGGGAGTGGGACGAGGGGACAGAGCACCGTCTCACTCAGAGCACCGTCTCACTGCCGCGTGGTGCCGCCCTCGGCGAAGGTGACGGGGAGGCAGACGAGGGGCGGCTTGATACTCATGCTGTTTTCGAGGAGGAGGTCAACGCTCATTTCTGCAATGCTTTCGATGGGCTGAACAATGGTGGAGCACATGTATCCGGAGCTTTCCATGTGAGCCAGCCATCTTGTGCCGTCGAAGCCGATGAGCTGCACATCTTCGGGGACGCGCAGTCCCATCTCCTCCAGCATACGCCGGACGATGAAGGCGAGAGAATCGGTGACGCAGAAGATGCCGTCAAAATCCGGCTTTCCGTCATGAATCCGGCTTGCCAGAAACGCCCTGAACTGCTCTTCAATATCTTCCTCGGTGAGCCATTCCCCATCTGAGAGAATCTTCATCTCATATGAGAGCCCGCGCGCGATGCAGCCGTTTTCGAAGCCGGCCTTGCGCTTGTTGGGCTCGTTGTTCAAGCTTGATCCGGTCCGCAGAAACAGGACTTTGCGGCATCCCAGATCCGCCAGCTTTTCCGCGGCCATCTGCCCGCCGGCAAAATTGTCGCTGGCGACACACGGAATCTGCGGATTGAAAGGCCGGTCGATGGAGACAAAGGGTGTGTCCTCCGACACCTGCAGCTGATCGTTATAGGTCAGGCCGATAATGCCGTCGACCTTGTTCTGCTGGGCCATATAGACATATTCCTGCTCCTGCCGCGGATCAGAGTCTGTGCAGCACAGCAGCATCCTGTAGCCGCGCCGGGTGAGCGAGGCGTTCAGCCAGTAGGTCAGCATAGCGTAAAAAGGATGGTAGGTGTTGGGCATCAGCACCGCCACCGTGTAGGTGCGGGACGCCTTCAGCCCCTGCGCGTAGCTGTTTACGTGGTAATTCAGCTTGCGGATTGCCTCATTCACCTTCCGCACATATTCCTCGCCCACAGGCTTGCCATTGATGACCTTGGACACGGTGCCGAGCGAGACGCCGGCCTCCTCCGCGACATCTTTCATTCTCGCGACGGTTCTGTTCTGTTTCATAATCCGATTGATCCTCCCGTTTTCTGAACCTGCAGCCGATTTTCTGTGCGTATATGAACGCTTTTTTTAAGCAAAATCTGACTCGAATCTGCTTCTGTTTCTGCTTCTTCTTCATTTCCAGTATATCGTCTCTGGGTGAAAAAGTAAACAATTTTCATGAAACGTTTCACCGTTGTGAAAGTGAATAAAGCCCCCAAAATAATCTTGTCAAAACCGCTGAAAATGCCACATTTTGCCTAAAATTCGTTGACGGTCAAATTTTGCCTGTGCTAAAAATAGAGCTGGGGAGAAAAAACGATTCACGGAATAATGCGCGCAAACCGGAATAGATTCTTCCCAGGCACAGATAGCATGAAACAAAGCAAGGGAGGTAACACATGAGTAGTGCAAAAGGAAAAACGGCAGGTGCGCCCGCCGTCTCCAATAAGCGCTCCGCATCAGCCCGGATTCTGGAAAACTGGCAGCTGTACCTGATGCTCCTCATCCCGCTTGCCCTGACCGTCATCTACAAATATATTCCGATGTACGGTATTCAGATCGCGTTCCGCGACTATAAGGCAAGCAGAGGCATTCTGGGCAGCGAGTGGATCGGCATGAAATGGTTCGTCCGGTTTTTCAGCTCTCCGAACTGTCTGAGAATGATCAAGAACACGTTCCTTTTGAGCCTGTTCAGCCTTCTCTGGAGCTTTCCGGTTCCGATCATTCTGGCGCTTCTGTTGAACCAGCTGCGCTTCAAGAAGCTCAAGACCGGTGTACAGACGATTCTGTACGCGCCGCACTTCATTTCGACCATGGTCGTCTGCGGTATGCTGCGAATCTTCTTAAGCCCCTCCGGCGGACTGATCAACCTGATCGCCGGCACCAACATTGACTTTCTCTCTGAGGCCAGCGCGTTCCGTACCATCTACATCGCATCCGGTATCTGGCAGGACGCAGGCTGGGGCATCATCGTCTACATGGCAACGCTGGCCGGCATCGACGCCTCGCATTATGAGGCGGCCCGCATCGACGGCGCATCCATGTTCCAGCGGATCCGTTACATCGACTTCCCGGAGCTGCTTCCGACCATCGTCCTGATGCTGATCATGGCAGCCGGCGGACTGATGAATATCGGCTTCGAAAAGGTCTGGCTGCTGCAGACCGACCTGAACAAAGCAACCAGTGATGTCATTGCAGTGTATGTGTACCAGCAGGGTATTGAAAACGCCAAATACAGCTACGCGACGGCAGTCGGCCTGTTCAACACGGTGGTCAATATCATTCTGCTGCTGATCGTCAACCGTCTGTCCAAGAAGATCTCGGAAGACGTGAGCTTTGTATAAGGAGGGCACTATGGCAGCGAAAACAGCACAGTCCAAACCGGGCGGCTTATCCGATCGGACCAGCGATATCATCCTGGCGGTCATTGCCATCTTCATCGCTTTTCTGGTGGCCTATCCGCTGTACTACGTTCTGGTCGCGTCCGTCTCCAATCCGTACGATGTGTACGCGGGCAAAACCTTCCTGCTTCCGAGCGGCTTCACCATGGACGGCTACAAGTCGGTTTTTGCCGATGACAATCTGCTGACCGGCTTTCTGAACAGTGTGAAGTACACCGTGATCGGTACGATTTTCTCCGTCGTGATGATTTACCTGACGGCTTATCCGCTCAGCGTGAAGAACCTGCCGGGCCGCAAATGGATCAGCATTTTCTTCATCATTACGATGTATTTCGGCGGCGGTCTGATCCCGACCTACTTAGTCGTCAAGAACACCGGCCTGATTGATAACATCTGGGCGCTGTTCCTGCCCGGCGGCGTCGCGGTCGGCAACATGATCATCGTTCGGAACTATTTTGAAAACAGTATTCCCAGCTCCCTGATCGAGGCGGCCAAGATCGACGGCGCATCCCAGTGGAAGACCTTCTACTCGGTGGTCGTCCCGCTCTCCAAGCCGATCATGGCAGTGATGGTGGTCTACAGCATGGTCGCCTACTGGAACGACTGGTTCACGGCTTTGATCTATCTGCCGGGCCAGGCCAAGGCACCCCTCCCGCTGGTCCTGCGGAACATCCTGATTAAGTCCAGCGTGACGGCGGCACAGGCCAGCACCATCAGCGGCGGCTACGCGGAGCTGAACAAGATGACTGAGATGATCAAGTTTTCATCCATCATCGTGGCGGCACTGCCCATGCTGATCATCTATCCCTTCGTGCAGAAGTATTTTGAGAAGGGCATGATGGCCGGCGCGGTCAAGGGCTAAGGATTCAGGGCGGACTATCAGCCTGAAATAAACGTATAAAACCCGGCTGAGAAACAACCCGGTTTTATTGAATCACAGTTTCATGATTAAGAAAGGTGAGGCAAAATATGAAAAACAGAACAAGAAAACTGCTGGCGGCAGCACTCGTCGCCTCCATGTCTGTCTCTCTGCTGGCGGGCTGCGGCTCGAAGAAGGACGAGGCAGCGCAGACCGAGCCGGGTGTCGCGAACGCGGACGCTTCCCAGACCGAGTTTAATGTCCTGTCCGGCATGAGCGCGCTCTCCGGCGGATACGATGACAACCCGGTTCTGAATCAGATGCAGGAGAATGCCGGCATCAAGATCAAGTGGGAGACCATGAGCGACTCCCTCTCCGAGCAGGTCAACATCCGGATCGCCGGCAATCAGCTGCCGGACGCATTCCAGGGCGTCGGCTTCTCGAACTACGAGCTGAGCAACTACGGCGATGACGGCACCTTCATCGACCTGACTCCTTATCTGACTGAGGAGTACATGCCGAATCTGGCGAAGATCCTCGAAGAGCATCCCGAGATCAAGAGCGCCATCACCATGAGCGACGGCAAGATCTACGGTCTGCCGGCTGCTGAGCAGATGGGCACCGCAGCGATCGGCGCCGAGAAGGATCACAGCATCTTCACGATCCCGCAGTTCGCCATGATCAACAAGGCATGGCTGGACGAGCTCGGACTGGAAGTCCCGACCACGCTGGATGAGCTGCACGATGTTCTCGTGGCCTTCAAGGAAAACGACATGAGTGCGACCTACTATGGAAACGCTGCCGGCTCCACCATCCCGATGAGCACAGGTTTTGACCAGTGGTGCTGGGGACAGAACATCTTCTACGCAGGATTCGGTTTCACGAACTGGATCAACGACGTCTGCAACGATCTGGTGCTGCAGAAGGACGGCAAGGTTGATTTTGTCTGCGCATGGGACAGCTACCGCGATGCAATGACCTACTTCCATGACTGGTATGCAGACGGCCTGATTGATAAGGAACTCTTCTCTCAGGACGACACGCAGCTGATCTCCAAGTGCTCTCAGGGTTATGTCGGTGTCTCCACCTGGTGGTACATCGAAGAGCTGATGGGCGATTATGCGAAGGACTATGTGTTCCTGCCGGTTCTCGATGGTCCGGACGGCACGCACAACGTCACGGTTCGTACCGGCGGCGGAACCAACAGTGGCCAGCTCTCCATCACCAGCGCCTGCAAGAGCCCGGCGAACCTGCTGAAGTTTTATGATCAGTGGTATGAGCCCGAAAACGTCATGCAGCTGCAGTATGGTCCGATCGATGTCTTCTTCACCGGCAAAGATGCAGACGGCCTGTGGCTGTCCATCACCGAAGATGAAGCCCAGGAGAAGTTCGGCAAGGGCGCAGGCGAGCTCAAGAGCGCCAACGAAGTGGCAGGTCCGAAGCTGATCCTCTGCGATTACTACAAGACCACCTTCAAGATGGAAGACCGCGCCATCGAGCGTCTGACCGACCTCGAGAACAGCTGGATGCCTTACGTCACCGACGACACCGTATACCCGGTTGACTGCGTCTTCACTGCAGACGAGCTCGAGACCATCGACATGTACAAGACCGACTTCCAGAACACTGTTGCCGAATATGAAGGCAAATGGCTCAAGGATGGCGGCCCGACCGACGAGGAGTGGGAAGCCTACAAGGCAGTCCTGACCGACAGCTGCGGCATGGAAGAACTCAAGAAGGTCTACCAGGAAGCATACGACCGCTACGCACAGGCAGCAGAATAATATTGTAATAAGTGGGACGGGGGGACAGAGCACCGTCCCACATTCAGAAAATGAGCCGGAGTGAGACGGGGGGACAGAGCACCGTCTCACTCCCGGCATATCACGGAATCCGGAGAATAACGATTATGGGATCAAGTCAGGCACTTCGAGATGCGAGACGATATGAAGAAATACTCGAGAAGGTCATCGGACCGCTGCAGCGTCCTCTGTTTCATCTCACACCGCGCGCCGGCTGGATGAATGATCCGAACGGTTTCTGCCGGTTTGGCGGACGCTATCATCTGTTTTATCAATATTATCCCTATGCTTCGCACTGGGATTCCATGCACTGGGGGCACGCAGTCAGCACGGATCTGCTGCACTGGGAGTACCTGCCGGCCGCACTGGCGCCGGACGAGTGGTACGATCAGAACGGATGCTTCTCCGGCAGCGCGCTGGAGACAGAGGACGGGCGGCTGATGCTGATGTACACGGGCGTGCGCCTCGAAACGCTTCCGAACGGAAAGAAGAAGGAAGTTCAGACCCAGTGCATCGCCGTCGGGGACGGCATTGATTTTGAAAAATATGCGGGCAACCCCGTCCTGACGGAGGAGGAACTTCCGGCAGGCGGCAGCCGCTTTGACTTCCGCGATCCCAAAATGTGGCGAGGCGCGGATGGTCTGATCTACAGCGCCATCGGCAACCGGCCCGCTGACGGGAGCGGCCAGATTTTGCTTTATAAAAGCGCAGACGGCCTGAGCTGGCAGTATGACAGGGTACTCGCTGCCAACAACAACCGGTATGGCAAAATGTGGGAGTGCCCGGATTTCTTCGAGCTGGATGGGAAGCAGATTCTGCTGGTGAGCCCGCAGGATATGCTGCCGGAGGGCTTTGAGTACCACAACGGCAACGGGACGCTGTGCGTCATCGGACAGTACGATGAAGAGACACGCACGTTTACGGAGGAAGCCAATCAGGCTGTGGACTACGGCATTGACTTCTATGCGCCGCAGACCGTGCTGGCGGAGGACGGCCGCCGGATCATGATTGGCTGGATGCAGAACTGGGACGCCTGCGCGATCCGCGAGCCGGAGGAGCCCTGGTCGGGACAGATGAGCATGCCGCGTGAACTGTACCTGAAGGATGGCCGGCTGTATCAGCGTCCGGTCCGGGAGATTGAGGACATGCGCTGCGATCCTGTGGCGGTCTGTGATGAGGTCATCAGCGGCCGTGTCGATCTGCCGGGTATTTCAGGACGCTGCGTGGATCTGACTGTGCGGATCCGCCCGAAGGAGGGCAGCTCTCTGTATCATAAGGTCGCGGTGCGCTTTGCGGAAAACGAGACCTTCCGGACTTCGGTGAGCTATCGCCCCCACGAGGCGACGCTCAAGATTGACCGCAAATTCTCAGGTTCCCGCCGCGCGATCATCCACCAGAGAAGGGCGCTCGTAGAGGAAAGCCGGGATGGAGAGATCACCCTGCGCATCATCCTCGACCGCTTCAGCGCCGAGATCTTCGTCAACGACGGCAGGCAGGTGCTCTCCGCTGTCGTCAACACCGATCCCGCTGCAGACGGCATCTCCTTCTACGCCGACGGCGAGGCTGTTATTGACGTTGTGAAATACACTTTAAGGTAAAAATGAGACGAGGGAATGAGACGAGGAAATGAGACGAGGAAATGAGACGAGGGGACAGAGCACCGTCTCACTGCCATTTAGCTCAACCTGATTTTTTACAATTTTTCTTATTGAAATCCCCTCCCGGGCGCTGTAGACTGTGCAACAGGCATCGGAGGGGATTTTTATGGGCTATGATATGACGGTTGGGAAGCCGCTGCGGGTGATTCTGCGGTTTATGCTTCCGCTTCTGGTCGGCAACATTTTTCAGACACTCTACAACATGGTGGACACAATGATCGTCGGCCACTATGTCGGCGCAAACGCGCTGGCGGCGGTGGGCTCCACCGGCACAATCATGTTCATGGTCATGGGCACGACAATGGGCCTGACGCAGGGCACGACGATTCTGACCTCGCAGCGCTTCGGCGCGGGCGACGAGGAGGGCGTGAAAAAGAGCGTCGCCAACGGAGCGCTGCTGATTCTGTGCACAGTGGTCTTCATGACAGCTTTTTCCCTGTCCATCATCCGGCCGCTTCTGAGACTGATCAACACCCCGGCGGAAATCTATGACGACGCCTATGCTTATATTTCCGTCATCTGCACGTTCATCATCTGCAGTGTCTCGTATAACTATCTGTCTGCGCTCCTGCGGGCCATCGGCAACAGCCGGGTTCCGCTGTATTTTCTGATTTTCTCCGCGATTCTGAACATTTTTCTGGATCTGCTGTTCATTCTGGGACTGGGCCGCGGCACACGCGGCGCGGCGGAAGCGACCGTGCTCTCCCAGGGCATCGCAGCCATCCTGTGCGGCATCTATATTTTCAGAAGGGGCAAAATCCTGCTTCCGCGCAGGGATATGATCCGGTTCGACAGGGAGATCACGAAGGAGCAGCTGCGGATGGCCATTCCCATGGCCCTGCAGTTCGCCGTCACTTCCTCCGGAACCGTAATCATGCAGTCAGCGCTGAATCTGTTTGGCGCAACGGCGGTTGCAGCCGTTTCCTCCGCCAATAAGTTCCACAATCTGGTGATGCAGGGCATGTTCGCACTCGGCGCGACCATGGCGGCCTACGTCGGGCAGAATTATGGCAAGGGAGAGATTGAGCGGATCCGGCTGGGCGTGCGGACAGCGGTGAGGATCTGCGTCGTCTATGGTGTGATTGCAGGCGCACTGGTCATGATCTTCCACCGGCAGGCGCTGGGAATGTTTTTGCCTCGGATCTGGATATGGATTCCCTGCTGGTCTATGCCACGCCGTATCTGGGAATGATTTCGATGTGCTTTGTCCCGCTGGGACTGATCTTCATTTTCCGCAACCCCATGCAGGGCTGCGGCTACAGCTTTCTGCCGATGATGACCGGCGTCGTGGAACTCGCCGCCCGCGTCATCACCGCATTTGCCTCCATGGCACTTGGCAGCTTCCTGCTGGCGGCAGCCTGCGATCCCCTCGCATGGATCACCGCAGGAATCTTTGTCACATTTTCCTATCTGTCGGTCATACACCGCGTTGAAGCCGCCGCGTAAATCAGAGTGAGACGAGGGGACAGAGCACCGTCCCATTTTCAGAAATTTCTGAAAATG
>JAFTFP010000179.1 GCA_017449485.1 Lachnospiraceae bacterium | reverse complement strand
TATCTCTGAAACCAGAGTGTGTTGTGACTACCACCACGCGATCGCCCACCTGAATCTGGCTCTGGCCGTTGGGAATCAGGATTTTGCCGTTCCCGCCCCGATTGATCGCCGCGACCAGTACGCCCTTCTTGGTGTGCAGCTCGGACAGCTGCGGTCCCACCACGGGTGCGCCCTCCTGAATCGCGAATTCCAGTGCCTCGACCTTATTCTCAATCAGATGATACAGCGTCTCTACATTGCTTCCGATGGAATTCTGCATGGCGCGTACAAAGCTGACGATCCGCTCCGCCGTCAGGGATTTCGGATCCACAATGCTGCCCAGATCCATACTTTCCAGAATATTGGAATAGCTCACATGCCCCACCTTCACGACAGATTTTGCCTTGGAGGCACTCTTGGCATAGAGGGTGAGGAAGATATTGGTCTCATCAATACCGGTCAGCGCGACAAAGCTGTCCGCGGCTGAGATCCCTTCCTCCTGCAGCAGCTGCTCGCTGGTTCCGTCGCCGCAGATGATATCCGCCTGGGGATACTGCTCAGACAGGAACCGGCAGCGCGACTCATCCTGCTCGATCAGCGTCACGTGAATTCCGGTTCCGCGCAGCGCGCGCAGCAGATAATAGGCGATTGTGCCGCCGCCGATGACCATGCAGCTCCGGATCCGGTGCTGTACAAGCCCGATCCGGTCAAAAAAGGTTCTGGCATTATCCGGCGTCGCCACGATACTGGCTGTGTCCCTGGCCTGCAGGACAAAATTGCCGTCCGGGATGACAACTTCCCCGTTCCGCTCGTCCGTGCAGATCAGCACATCGGCGGGAATGCTCTTGCGGATATCCCGGATGGCGCACTGGTCCAGCACAGAGCCCTCCGGAATGACAAATTTCAGAAGGCTCAGCCTTCCTCTTGCGAAGGAGTCGATGTCAATGGCTGACGGGAAACGAAGCAGACTGGCAATTTCCTCTGCCGCCGCCAGCTCCGGGTTGATAATCATGGAGAGGCCCAGCTCTTCCTTGATAAAGCCGATTTCCTCGGTGTAAACCGGATTGCGCACTCTTGCTACGGTCCTGCAGCCGGCTGCCTTCTTCGCAATCAGACAGGTCAGCAGGTTTTCCTCGTCCGCATCCGTCACCGCGATCAGCAGATCCGCCCGGTCGATGCCGGCTTCCTTCTGTACACTATAGCTCGCGGCATTGCCGACCACACCCAGCACATCAAAGCTGTTGGTGATGGCTTCGATGACTTTGGGCCGGATGTCAATGACCGCAATATCATGGCCTTCTCTGGAAAGCTGTTCCGTAATGGACCAGCCGACTTTTCCGCAGCCTGCCACAATGACTCTCATGTCCTGTTCTCCTTAAGACGTCAGACTTCAAACATCAGATCTTCGTATGTCGGGAAGGGCCACATCTCGCGGTCCACCAGCCGCTCCAGCTCATCGCAGGGCCTGCGCAGCTCTTCCATGATCGGCTTGACCACGTCCTTGTAGAAAAAGGCCTGCTTGCGCGCATCCCGGAAGGTGCCCGCCGTCTCCTCGGCCTTCTCCAGCCGGTCCAGTGCGCTCTGGGCTTCCTGCACGCGCTTGGAAACCTTCATCAGACGGGCGCTCTCCGCCTTGGCGGCATCAGGACAAGCCTCGCCGATCGCCCCGCGGATATTCAGCACCGTGTTGGAAAGACGTCCCTCATACTTGATGCTGGACGGAATAATCTGCTTCGCCGCCATGGCGATCATCGTCAGAGCCTCGATGTTGATGGTCTTGGCGTAGGTCTCGTAGGTGATCTCCTCGCGGGATTCCAGCTCCGCCCGCGTAAAGATGCCGAACTTCTCAAACAGCCGGACCGCCTTGTCCGTTGTCAGCGCAGGCGCCGCTTCGATCATGCTGGGAATGTTCGGAAGGCCGCGGCGCGCCGCTTCCTCCACCCACTCGTCAGAATAGCCGTTTCCGCCGTAGATGATCCGCTGATGATCGTGCAGATATTCCTTGATCAGATCGTGCACCGCGAGTTCGAAGTTCTCGGCCTTTTCCAGCCGGTCGGCCGCCTCGCAGAACGCCTCTGCGGCAATCGCATTGAGAATGGTGGTAGAGCCCGCCATGGAGTCGGAGGAGCCGACCATACGGAACTCAAACTTGTTTCCTGTAAAGGCAAAAGGTGACGTGCGGTTGCGGTCTGTCGCATCCTTGGAGATATCGGGAAGCGTCGAGACACCCGTGCGGAGCACACCGCCCTCGATGTGACGGTCGGCAAAGCCGGTCTCGACCAGCTGACGGACCACATCTTCGAGCTGCTCGCCCAGAAAGACCGAGACGATCGCCGGCGGCGCCTCGTTGGCACCCAGACGCAGGTCATTGCCCACATCGGAGGCACTCTGGCGCAGCAGATCCGCGTGGGTATCCACCGCCTTCAGAATGCAGGCCAGCACCAGCAGGAACTGGACATTCCGCTCCGGTGAATCGCCGGGATCCAGCAGGTTGATGCCGTCATCGGTCGTCAGGGACCAGTTGTTGTGCTTGCCGCTGCCGTTGACGCCGGCAAAGGGCTTCTCGTGCAGCAGGCAGCGCAGTCCGTGGTGCGTGGCGACCCGCTTCATGGCTTCCATCACCAGCTGATTGTGATCTGTTGCCACGTTGGCACTTTCATAGATCGGCGCCAGCTCATGCTGACCGGGCGCCACTTCGTTGTGCTGTGTCTTGGCAGGCACGCCCAGCTTCCACAGCTCTTCGTTCAGATCTTTCATATAGGCGCCGACTCGCTCGCGGATGACGCCGAAATAATGATCTTCCATCTCCTGTCCCTTCGGTGCCGGTGCGCCGAAGAGTGTGCGGCCGCTGAAGATCAGATCGGTTCTTTTCAGATATTTTTCCCGGTCGACCAGGAAATATTCCTGTTCCGCACCGATGGAAGGCGTGACCTTCGTCGCTGTCGTGTTGCCGAACAGCCGGATCAGACGCAGTGCCTGGATGTTGACTGCTTCCATGGATCTTAAAAGCGGTGTCTTTTTATCCAGTGCCTCTCCCTTATAGGAGCAGAACGCAGTCGGAATACACAGTGTGACGCCAGTACCGGATTCCTTTAAAAATGCGGGGCTTGTAATATCCCAGGCTGTGTAGCCGCGCGCCTCGAAGGTCGCCCGCAGGCCGCCCGAAGGGAAAGAGGAAGCATCCGGCTCACCCTTGATCAGCTCTTTTCCGGAGAAGCCCATGACGGTTCTGCCGTCCGCATTGGGCGATGACACGAAGGAATCGTGCTTTTCCGCCGTGATGCCGGTCAGCGGCTGGAACCAGTGTGTGTAGTGGGTCGCGCCGTTTTCCACGGCCCAGTCCTTCATGGCCTGTGCGACGATATCCGCATCGCGCAGCGAGAGATCGCCGCCCTCCCGGATAATCCGCTGCACCTCCGCGTAGACCTCATCCGGAAGGCGCTCCCGCATTTTGCTCATGGTGAACACATTTTTTCCGAACAGTTCTTCCACATTCAGTTTCTCGTGCTGTTCCTCACGCATCATAAAGTCTGGTCTCCTTCTTATCAGTGCGCTGCGCCGGGGTGCCGGGGTGATACCGGAGCAGATCTCCTGCGGCAATCTCCGCAGGGGTGCCGTCTTCTGGCTGGAGCTTAAGCCATAGACATTGCTTCGGGTGCGGAGCACTTTCCTGCTCTGCGCCCTCTTCATCCTGAATGCTGCAGACTGTGACCTGGAGATTGCGCCCGTCGGGCTTCATCACTTCAATCTGGTCTCCTCTGCAGAATTTATTGCGCTGTGTAATGCGCACCCGGTCTTCCTTCACTTCCTCCGCAATGCCCAGATACACAGATTCATTGATGTAGGTGTTGCTGTCGTAAACCATATCCTCTGCGGACGGTTTCCCGAAATAGAAGCCTGTCGTAAAGCGCCGGTAGGTGCACTGGCGGATTTCCTCCCGGTACCAGTCCAGATGGGCGCGGTAGCACTCTTCCGACTCCGCGAGCGCATCAATGGCCTTGCGGTAGGTCCGGGCCACCGACGCCACGTACAGCGCCGTTTTCATTCTTCCCTCGATCTTCAGACTGTCCACGCCGGCATTGACCAGCTCAGGAAGATGATCAATCATGCACAGGTCTCTGGAATTAAAAATATAGGTTCCCCGCTCGTTTTCTTCCACCGGCAGGAATTCTCCGGGGCGGCTTTCCTCCATGACATAGTATTTCCAGCGGCACGGATGCGTGCACTCACCGTGATTCGCGTCGCGCCCGGTAAAATAACTGGAGAGAAGGCATCTGCCCGAATAGGAGATGCACATCGCGCCATGTACAAAAGCCTCGATCTCCAGGTGCGGCGCACCCGCCTGTTCATCCGCGTCCAGCTCCTGCCGGATCCGGCTGATTTCCGCAAGGGACAGCTCCCGTGCGCAGACGACGCGCTTCGCGCCCAGATCCCGCCAGAAGCGGAAAGTTCCGGTATTGGTGTTGTTGGCCTGGGTGGAAATATGGATTTCCACGTCCGGGCAGTACTTCCTGGCCAGCAGGAACATACCCGGGTCCGCCACCAGCACAGCGTCCGGGGCCAGCGCTGCCAGCTCCTGAAAATAGGCCGCAGCCTGATCCAGATCTTCGTTGTGCGCCAGAATATTGGCGGTGACATGCACGCGCACGCCATGCTCATGGGCATAGCGGATGCTCAGCGCCATCTCTTCTCGTGTGAAATTCTTGGCCTTGGCCCGCAGGCTGAAAGCCTCTCCGCCGATATAGACGGCGTCGGCGCCGAAGTTTACTGCGCAGCGCAGTACCTCCGGATTATTGGCGGGTATCAGCAGTTCCGGTTTATTTCTCATCATCTATCTTTTCTTTACGGAGACAGCCATTCCGTCTCCGGTCTCCAGCAGAATTGTCCTGAGCACATCGCTGTGACACAGCTCATCCAGATACGTCAGCATGCGCCGGTGAATCGTCCGATCTCTGCGCACAACGGCATAGCGCGATTCCAGGATTTCTCCGTCCTTTAAAATATTGTCAGAAATCAGAATGCCGCCCGGCTTCAGAAGTGATAAAAGCAGCGGCAGATAGCTCACATACTGTCCCTTGGCTCCGTCCAGGAAAATCAGGTCATAGCCTTCCTCTTCCTCCGGAAGCCGTTCTTCCAGTACCTGCTGAGCATCCCCCTTAAACAGCCGGATCCGCTCCGGACCTGCGCCGAACTGTCTGAAATGCTCCTGCGCCTTTGCTGCGCGCGCGGAGTCCTTTTCGATGGTAGTGATCTGGCCGCCCGCAGGGAGTGCAGACTCCATGACGAGCGCTGAGAATCCGACGCCTGTCCCGATTTCCAGGATCCGCTCCGGCTGTGTCAGCTCCAGGAAGAACAGGAGCAGGTTCTGCGTCTGCGGCCGGATAATCGGCACGCCCTCTCCGAGG
>JAFTFP010000178.1 GCA_017449485.1 Lachnospiraceae bacterium | reverse complement strand
TGCGCCATCTGGGTGATGCCCGCTGACGCATTGACAAACAGCAGAACTCTCTTCATTGAACTGTAAATACACAGCCTTTCTTCATATTTTGCCCGCGGCGCGCCGCGTACGAATCCATTATATCGAAAAGGGAGAGATCCTGCGACCTCTCCCTCTGAATATCTGTCTGTCGTTCTGCCCGGATGATCCGTTTTACGCGTTGGCCTTCTTCCAGCCTTCCGGCAGGTACTCGATGGTATTCTGAATCATATCATGAACCAGCTTGCGGATCTCACCCTCATCGGTGCACTTGGCCTTGACGTTGGGGTCATTCATGAATGCCTTGACAACCGCTTCCTCGTCGCAGTTCAGTGCTGCTTCCAGCGTGTACTCGTGATTCTCGACATGCGGCATGATCAGTGCGCGGATGTCTTCCTTCACTGCGCCGGCCTGAATCGGATAGATGTGGTCGCGCTCGAAGACGGCGTTGGTCTCCACAACTGCCTCTGCCGGCAGGTTCGGGATCTGCAGGCCTGTGTTCGGGATGTTGACGTTGCTGACGACTCTTGTCAGGCCGCACAGAGCCTTGATCAGCAGAATGCCTTCCTCACCGGTGGGCTCGAGGTTGATCTCCTCCTCGCCTGCTGCCAGTCTCGCGCTGCGGTCCAGTCTCTTCACCAGATCGGACTTTCTCCAGTCCACGCTGGTCAGACCGAACTTCCAGGACTTGACGGTCTCCGGATCCTTCAGGTACTCATCGCCGGGCATGAACTCTGCGAGATGTCTGTCGCCGGCGGCTGCGATCCAGCCATAGCGGTTGAACAGATCCATCTTGACGCGGTGTGCGCAGGTAAAGACGGAGTTCATCCAGTTCTCATTATCCAGCTGGAAGCCTTCCTCGAAGTGCTCGCGGATATAGTCCGCATAGATCGGGAACAGGTCTACGCCCTTGTAGGAAGCAGAAGAGAACCAGGTGAAGTGGTTGATGCCGAGCACGTTGACCAGAATCTCATGCCAGTCCTCGACCTTGTCGCCGGTCTGTGCCTCGTAGATGCCGCGCAGAACCTTCTGGGTTCCGAATACTTCGTGGCAGCAGCCGAAGGCCTTGATCTGCGGGAAGGTGTGATACAGAGTCTTGACGCACAGAGACATCGGGTTCGTGTAGTTGATGACCCATGCTTCGGGGCAGTATTTCTTCACGGCCTCAGCGATTTCAACGAACATCGGGATCGTCCGGAGTGCGCGGATCACGCCGCCCGGGCCGGCTGTGTCGCCGACGGACTGCCAGATGTTCAGGCGCTCCGGAAGATGCACATCGGAAGCCATCTCATCAAAGGTGCCGGGCAGGATGGAGATCACGATGAAGTCCGCGCCGGTGAGCGCTGCCTCCAGGCTCGGGCTGACCTCAAACTTCCAGTCGCCCTTGGCCTCCGGACGGCTCATCAGGTGATTGCCGATGATTTCATTGTTCTTGGCAGCTTTCTCGTCGATGTCATACAGACGGATGGTGCCGCTGATCTGTTCCTCCAGCGCCAGATCTGTCATAAAGGTCCAGGCCCAGCCGCGGGAGCCGCCGCCGATGTAGGCGATGTTGATGTCTTTTACATGATTGTTCTCGTACTTCATTTTGTCCCTCCGGTTCATAGAACCAATTAAATCATTACAGTTTCTGCTGTTTCTTTACTGGTTATTTTCCTCTTCTACTTTATCGGAAATCGTGTACAATATCTTATACGGAAACGCTCTGTTTGGATATTTTCTATCGGATCGGCTACAAATTGGACTGATTGTGAGGTCTGCTATGAATCCTGTCTTATTCTCTGAGACCATTCCGGGACTGTTTGTGGAGGAAGTGCTGCGCCGGGAGCGTTTCTCCATGCAGGGCGGACATTTTCATGACTCCATTGAGCTCTACTTTCTCCTGGACGGGACGCGCTATTATTTCGTGGAGCAGGAGACCTTTCTGCTGCAGTCCCGCACGGCGATTCTGATCCGCCCGGGGCTGATTCACCAGACCAGTATGCCCGGCGATGTGCCGGAGCACCACCGGCTGCTCCTGCAGTATGAGCCCGATCCCTTTGACCGGATTCTGAAGGATCTGGGGTATGAGGGATTTGAGGCCTTCGCCGCACAGTACGGCACAGCCGTAAGCTTTACCGAGGCCGACTGGGAGGAGGTGCTGCGGCTTCTGAGTCAGCTCAAGAGCGTCCTGCTTCAACCTGCCCGCTCTCCGCACCGAAATGCACAGGCTCGGATTCTTGCACTGTCTATGCTTGTGAAGTTTGCGCAGCAGGCGGATGAGACCGGCCGCAGCGGCTGGAAAATGCGTCAGACCGGCCTGCCTGCGGGAGAGAAGGACGGCATCTATGACCGGGTCGATGCCATCGCACAGTATCTGCAGCAGAACTCTGCCTCTGCCATCCGCCTGGATGCGCTGGCAGACCGCTTTTATCTCAGCAAAGCCTATATGACCCGCATCTTCCGGCGCGTCACCGGCTTCTCCATCATTGACTACCTCACCTATATCCGGATCCGCAGGGCGCAGGACCTGCTGGTGCATACAGACACCGACATCACCGCCATCTCCGAGATGACGGGTTTCGGCAACGTGACCTATTTCGAGCGCGTCTTCAGACAGAAAACGACGCTCACGCCGCTCCAGTACCGGAAACGGTACCAGAAGACGTGAGCGCCGTCTGCGCAGTCACTTAGTAATTCTGATCAGGCCATGACCTGTGCAATTTCCTCGAGATACTGCGTGATCGGAAGCTGCTGCGGGCAGGCGCCCTCGCACTGCAGGCAGTGGATGCAGTCCGCCGCGCTGCCGACACCTTCAATCGCTCTTTCGTAGTCCTTCCGGCCCTGCTCGATCTGGTTGAACATCAGCTGCTTGTTGCGGGCCGCGAAGATTTCCGGAATCGGAATCTGCATCGGGCAGCCCTCGGTGCAGTAGTGGCAGGCTGTGCAGGCAATGGTCGGAATGCTGGCCAGTGCCTCCTGAGCCTTGCGGATTACCTCGAGTTCCGCCTCGTTCATCGGCTTGAACTCCTTCATATAGGACAGATTGTCCTTCATCTGTGCCACGTTGGACATGCCGGAGAGCACCGTGATGATGCCGTCCAGGGAAGCAATGTAGCGGATCGCCCAGGATGCATAGGATGCATCCGGATCTGCCGCCTTGAAGATCTTCGCGACGGAATCAACCGGATTGGCCAGCGCGCCGCCCTTCACCGGCTCCATAACCGTGATGGACTTGCCGTGGCTTCTTGCCATCTCATAGTTCGCTCTGGACTGAACCTTCGGGTTCTCCCAGTCTGCATAGTTGAGCTGCAGCTGGATGAAATCCACGTCCGGATGCGCCGTCAGAATCTCATTCAGTACCTCCGGGCTGTCATGGAAAGAGAAGCCGTAGTGCTTGATCAGCCCCTTGGCCTTCATCTCCTTCACGAAGTCCCAGATGCCGTATTCTTCGTACTTAACCATGTTGTCATGGTTCATGGCATGGAGCAGATAATAGTCAAAATATCCCGCTCCCGTGCGCTCCAGGCTGATTTCCAGCTGCTTTCTCGCCGCCTCTGCATTCTCAGCCACGCGCGCGTTCAGCTTCGTCGCCAGCGTATAGCTCTCTCTGGGATAGCGCTTTACCAGTGCCTCGCCGGCCGCCAGCTCGGAGCCGCCGCCGTCATAGACGAATGCTGTGTCAAAATATGTGCCGCCCGCCGCAATAAACAGATCGACCATTTCCTTGACCTGCTCTACGTCAATGCTCACGCCGTCCGCAAGCTTCGGAAGACGCATCAGGCCAAAGCCGAGTTTAAATGTTTCTTTTCCAAAATAATCGCTCATCTAACCACCCTCCTGTTTCTGGATCAGCAGATGCTGTCGTAATAATTCCCCTACAGCTATTACGCTATTACATTCTGCAAAACCAGTCAAGGTGTCATTATTCCGTCTATTTCTGTTGTTCCTTCTCAATCCTCTCGCGTATGTACTGCGGGACCTGCTCCGGTGCAACGCCGATCCCGTATGCCAATTCCCGGTTGATGCGGCTGTCCGCCCGCTGAAGAAACTGCTCGTCACTGGCGCGCATCTTTTTCCCTCTGCGGAGCAGTTCCTGTCTGTGACGGTACAGGACAGCCACGACGCGGAACAGATCCTGCAGTTCTCCCTCCCGCAGCATGCGTCCCAGTGTATCCTGCCGCTCCCGCTCGTTGCTGATCCAGCTCATCTCGTATTCCGGGATCTGCCCGATCATCTGCTCAATCTCCTGCCGGTCCATAGGCTTTTTCAGGGAATCCTCCGAATCACTTGTCTCCACATAGACCGTGAGGCCCTTTTTATACAAGGGCTCAAGAATGTAGTATTCCGCTGCGCCGTCTCCCGTCAGATCCAGCTTCTGCACGTCTGTGATCACACAGACTCCGTCAGACCCGTGCAGAACATAGTCTCCTTCTCTCCACATATTACTTACCTCCGTCCAAGAATTAAAAAGAACAGTTCGCTGCGACTACGAAGCGAACTGTTCTGGTTGCTGTCATGATTACGAGCCTTCTGGAGGTATATTGTATCACAAATATGCGGATTTTGCCATATCGTCAGACAATTGCAGGGTTGGGAACCACGCACAGGCTGGCATTGCTGGGCTCAGAGCACCGCATCCAGACCGGCCAAGTCCTCTCCTTCATAGTACTCGATGGTGCCTTCGTCGCAGGCTTTCGCCAGCTTCGAGTCGATCGGGAGCTTCGCGAGCACCGG
>JAFTFP010000177.1 GCA_017449485.1 Lachnospiraceae bacterium | reverse complement strand
TTAAAGGTTCTTCAAACAACCGCCGGTTGTTTGTCTGTCGCAGCGACAGCTTGCTTATAATACTACCTGTTTTTCCGTCTGTCAACAGCTTTTTAAAAATATTTTTTCCTCGCTGTATTCTCAGGAAAAAAGGACCGCCTCATCAGCGGTGGAACTCGATTATACCATTTTAAATTCAGGAAAGTCAATGAATATCTGTGCTTGTGTTGAACCGGGAAGACAATCCCGGATGTCAATACAAAGTGAGACGAGGGGACAGAGCACCGTCTCACGCAGAGCACCGTCTCTCGCGGCGCCATCTATTCTGCCTTACTTCAGAATGTAATTCCGCAGAAGGTATTCAAGGACGTAGAGAATGGTAAAACCGGAGATCAGTCCCATGATGAGGCCGAGGATTTTATCGACGATGCGGATGAGCGGGAGTCTCGCTATGAGGCCGATGGATGAAAACAGGATATGAAAGAGTTTGTAGGCAACGCTGAAGACAGCCAGCATGATAATGCCGGCGGCAAGGTCGGAGAAATTGTTGTTCTGAAAGTCCCGGATGATGCCTGCAATGAGCATCAGGCTCAGGATCGCGGCAATCATAGAGATCCAGTTGTCAAATTCTCTGGCAAAGCCTCTGTTAAAGCCACGTGTCATGGAACCCATGAGAATGGCGATCGCGATGATCAGGAATAGTACAAAGTAGACGTTCATATTAACACTTTACTGCAATGTCATACGTTCGAGGGCGCCGCTGGTGACCAGTGTCATGCGCGCCGGGTTCTCGGAAGGAATCACCATTCTCACGTTGGAATCAAACTTGCCCTCGAAGCGCTTCTTCCCTGTCACTGAATAAATCAGGCAGTCGGTGTCGTTGTTGATGATAATGCGGTCCCGCGCCACCTGAATATTGGTGTAGTCCATTGTAAAGCGGATGCTGCCGGTCCGTCCGCCATTGGCGTCATATACCTGCAGTTCATACTGGTACTCGCCCGTTGTATCCGGAAACAGCAGGGCGCAGTACTGCTCACCGCTCCAGATTCCCTCCAGATTGTCCTGGAACATGTTGTTGGCGCCCGTCTGCGGAATCTGATTCCCCTTAAAGAAGGCAATGCGGGAATCTGAGACAGCAATCAGCGTATCGCTGTTCATGAAATGAATATAAGGAAAAACCTCTTCGTCAAAGTTAAAGGCACTGACATTGTTCTCGAGTGCGTTCTGTCCGACCGCGCCGAAATTATAGAAGGCGACCGAGGTTTTGATTCTGGAGTTTTCTGATAAGAGGAAGGACACGCCGACCAGCTCGCCATTGGGTGAGATGCTCACGCTGATCGGATACCCGGACTGCTTCATGGTGGTCTTGAAGTAGGCGATGGGTTCTGAGTCCGAGCCATACAGATAGATCCAGGTTACGTCCGTATCGTCCAGTACTGCCGCCACCTCGCCGCTTCTTGAGACACACAGTGCCCGGATCGGCATGTTGGTGTTGATGGTGTTGAGCGTTTTTTCTTTATTGACTACGTAGATAATACTGCCGTTGTAGTCTCCGATCGCCGCCACGCCGCCATCAATGCTGATGATGGGCTGCTGCATTTCATAGGTCAGGTTCCAGATTTTCTTTCCGGCGTCGTCTACGCAGCTGGCGCCGTCCCGGCTGTAGGCCAGAATGCAGCCGTCCAGATTGTTGTATGTCGCCGCTTCCAGCGCTTCCGAATCCGAAACAATATTGTAGGAGGCTCTCGAATAGCTTCGATCCCGGATCAGGAATGCCAGCGCGACGGCCAGGAGTGTTCCCAGCGCGACCACGCCAACAGTCCGCAGAAGGCTTCTGAGCCTCCTGCGGTCTGCCGTATCGTCATAATCCAGGCTTCCCCGCGGATTTCTGTTCTCCGAAGCGGAATTAGATTCTTCCTCTTCTTCGTATCCACTCTGGCCTTCGTCCCAGTCAGGCTCATCATAGAGCTGATTGTCCTGATTCTGGCCGTGCGGGTTTCGAAACTCAATGACCGACATGCTGAAAAACCTTTACTTCGTTTACTTTGTGCTGAAGCGATAAACCGTTACTGAATCATACGGGTGATCCGGTCCGAATACGCAGCCCGGGAAATTCTCATGATGAATCGTGTCCGGATAAAACTGTGTCTCGAGGCAGAAGCCGTCTCTCGGGCCGTAGTCGCAGCCATCCTTTCCGCCGACGCCGTCGACGAAATTGCCGGCATAGAACTGCACGCCAGGAAGGGTGGTCTCCACTTCCATTACGCGGCCGCTCTCTTCATCCACCACGCATGCTGCCTTTAAGAGGCTTCCATCGCCCTTATATCCGTCAATCACGAAATTATGGTCAAAACCGCCCACTAATTCAAGCTGTTGATCATTCTGGTCAATGTCCTTCCCGATGGGTTTCATGGTCAGGAAGTCAAAAGCTGTGCCGCCCACCGCGCGGATTTCTCCGGTCGGGATGGCACCCTTCACCACCGGCGTGTAAGCCGAGCAGAACAGCTGCAGCTGCTGATCATAGATCTTTCCGCTGGCGTGGCCGCCGAGATTGAAATAAGTGTGGTTAGTCGGATTGATGATAGTGTCCTGATCCGATTCCGCATGATAGGTCAGGCAGATTGCATTGTCCTCTGTCAGGGTGTAGGTGACAGACATGGTGCGGTTGCCGGGCATGCCGAAGTCGCCGTCCGCGAAGCTGGTCGTGAACTTCACGGCATTGTCGCCGATCTCCGCGTCCCAGATCTTCTTGTGGCCGCCCAGGTCATGGTCGGTGTGCAGGTTGTTTTCTCCGTCGTTGACCGGCATGTGATATTCTTTCCCGCCGATCGTAAAGCTCGCGCCAGCGATCCGGTTCGCGCTGGGCGCCACCGTCGCACCGAAGAAGCATCCGTTGACGAGATAACCGTCCAGTGTCGGATAGCCCAGAACGATATCATCCACGTTCCCGTCCCGGTCCGGGACACACAGCTCTGTCAGGATCGCGCCGAAGTCAATGACAGATGCGCTGACCGTTCCGTTGTCCAGGGTGTAGACGCTGACTTCTCTTCCATCCGGTGTCACACCGAAATGTTCCTTTACCACACTCATGTTCTCGTCCTCTCTTTCTTATACTTTACAGCTCCTGACGGCCCTCCAGGGCGCGCAGAAGTGTTACTTCATCAATATATTCCAGATCGCCGCCCACCGGCACACCGCTCGCAATGCGCGTCACGCGGATTCCGGTCGGCTTGATCAGCTTACTGATATACATGGCAGTGGTCTCGCCCTCCAGGCTGGAGTTGGTGGCAACGATCACTTCCTTCACCTCATCGTCCCGAAGCCGCTCCATCAGCTCTTTCAGCTTGATGTCCGCCGGGCCGATGCCCAGCATGGGCGAAATCGCACCGTGCAGGACATGATAAAGACCCTCGTATTTTCCGGTCCGCTCATAGGCGGCCAGATCCCGGGGGTTCTCTACGACCATGATGGTGCTGCGGTCCCGCTTCGGATTGGAGCAGATCGGGCACACTTCTGTGTCGGTCAGATTCTGACAGCAATTACAATAATGTACATTCTCCTTCGCGGCCACCATGGCATCCGCCAGTTTCCTGACTCTGGCGGGGGACATGCCGATGATATAGAAGGCGAGCCGCTGTGCGGATTTGCTGCCGATGCCCGGCAGCGCTGCCAGTTCATTAATTAAGTTGTTGATATGTCCGCTGTACAGATCCACTTTAAGCTAAAGACACTGCCCTTCATTAAAAGCCAAGGCCGCCGAATCCGCCGGTCATGCCGCCCATCATGGACTGCATCGCCGCATCGACCTGCCCCAGTGCCTCGTTGACTGCGGCGAGGATCATGTCCTGGAGCATCTCCACATCCTCCGGATCCACCGCGTCGGGCGAGATCTGGATGGCTTTCAGCATCTTCTCTCCGGTGACAGTGACTTCCACCGCACCGCCGCCGGCTTTGGCTGTAAATTCCTTCTCGGAAAGTGCCTTCTGCTGCTCCTCGAGCTGACGCTGCATCCGCTGTGCCTGCTTCATCAGATTATTCATATTGCCAGGCATTCCTCCGCCCGGAAAACCGCCTCTTCTGGCCATCTTTTAAGCTCCTTTCGCATTTCAGGGTTCATCCACTACTTCGATCTGCTCCCAGTTGATTGCGCTCAGATCCACATAATTGTCTGTAAATTCCTCTTTGCTGTCAAGTCCAACGAAGCTGAGCGGAACTTCTTTGCCGATTTTACTGTTCAGAAGTGCCCGCAGTCTGGTCGCACACTGATTATCGTCCTGCTCATAGGTGCGCGCTGGTACGTAATTATCAAACACGATCAACAATTGACCGGACTTGTCAATGGAGAGCTTGACGTCCTGCAGGCAAGCTTTCTCATAACCCGCCGGCAGCTCTGCCAGATACAGGCTCCAGTTCTCAACAATGGTCTTCAGATCGGCCGGCAGTGCCTTGGGCAGTCTGGGCTGGCTCTTCGGCGCGGCAGCCGGATTTTGACCAGATTGGTTAACTGTGCTGGCATAGGCTTCCGGCATCACCGCGAGGCCTGCTGCGGCGTCTGAGAGGAGCTTTTCATCCTGCACCAGGCGCTGCTCCAGCACACGGATCCGTTCCTCGAGGGATCTTACGGTCTCCAGGGCGTTGGCGGGCACATCCAGTGCCGGCTCGCACATGCGGATCAGTGCGGTTTCAGTCAAAATGCGGCGCGATCCGGAGTAGCGGATCTGTTCGCTGAGGGCGGAAAAGGTCGTGATGTAACGCATGACTTCATTCATCTCGGCCATTCTCGCGTCCTCGATCATCCGATCCAGGTTATCCTGCGAGACGTCCATGTTCTTCGCCGTCTCCTCCGAGGCTTTGAGCAGCATCACGTTTCGCAGATACCAGATAAAGTCGCCGACAAACTGCGTGAGCTCCCGCCCCTGCTCCAGGATCCGGTCGAGGATATTCAGTGCCTCCTGCACCTTCCGGGTGTGGAGGCAGCGGAACAGCTCGCTGAAGGTGCGCGCATCGACCGCGCCCAGAATCTCCAGCGTGCGCTCGTAGGTGAGTTCGTCGTTTCCGTAATTAAAGGCGCTGCACTGATCGAGGATCGAGAGGCCGTCACGCATGGAGCCGTCGGCGGCGGAGGCGATGTACTGCATGGCCTTCTCTTCGACCTTCAGGCCTTCCTTACGTGCGATGTCCTGCAGCTGCTGCTTGATGATGGCCGTCGGAATCCGGCCGAAGTCATAGCGCTGGCAGCGGGAAAGAATCGTGATCGGCAGCTTGTTGGGTTCGGTGGTCGCCAGAATGAAAATCGCGTAGGACGGCGGCTCCTCCAGCGTCTTTAAGAGCGCGTTGAAGGCCGCCGGCGAGAGCATGTGCACCTCGTCGATGATGTAGACGCGGTATTTTCCAAGGGTCGGCGAATAGCTCACCTCATCGATGATGTTCCGCACATCCTCGACGCCGTTGTTGCTGGCCGCGTCCATCTCCACGACGTTCATGTTGGCGTCCTGAAGCGTGGCCTGGCACACGGGGCAGACGCCGCAGGGATTTCCGTCCTGGGGATTCTCACAGTTCACCGCGCGCGCCATGATTTTGGCAATCGTAGTCTTACCCGTGCCGCGGGTGCCACAGAACAGGTAGCTGTGGCCGATCCGCCCGGTGCTGATCTGATTCTGCAGGGTGCGCACGATATTATCCCGCCCGCGGACCTCGTCAAAGGTCGTCGGCCGGTATTTGCGGTATAGTGCCAGATAGTGGTTCTGTACTGATTCTGCCATGTCTGCCTGTGTTCTTTCTGATTATTTATACAGCAGGTTCTGTGCTTTTCTCACAGCAGAGCCTCCCCGTTTGAGGGAGGCCCTGCATGAAATCTGTTTCTAAGTCTCGTCTGCCGCAGTCATCAGTCACCGAAGTGGATGCCGAGGAGCTTCGCCTCTTTGATGATGTCTGCCTTCGGATCGACGGTCTTGAGCTTTCCTGCGACTTCCTTGAGCGGTACGCGGACCATCTCGCGGTTCTTGTAGCCTACCATGAAGCCATATTTCTTCTTCAGGATCATGACGCCGGCCTCTGCGCCCAGGCGGGAAGCGAAGACGCGGTCATACGGGCAGGGGCTGCCGCCGCGCTGCACGTGGCCCGGAACGGTGACGCGGACCTCGCGTCCGGTCTTCTTCTGGATCTGTGCCGCCAGCTCGTAGGAGACGGACAGATACTTGTAGTTCTCGAGTTTCTTCTTATATTCCTTCTTGGAGAGCTTCGCGTCTTCCTTGGAGATCGCGCCTTCTGCCACCGCGATGATGGTGAAGCGGCTGCCTCTCTTGTCGCGCTCTTCAATAGCCTCGATGACCTTCTTGATGTCGTACGGAATCTCCGGAATCAGGATGATGTCAGCGCCGCCGGCCATGCCTGCGTTCAGCGGAAGCCAGCCGACCTTGTGGCCCATGATTTCGACGATGAAGACGCGTCCGTGGGAGTTCGCCGTCGTGTGGATCTGATCGATTGCGGTGGTCGCAATGTCCACTGCCGACTGGAAGCCGAAGGTCATGTCGGTGCCCCACAGATCGTTATCGATGGTCTTCGGAAGGGTGATGACGTTCAGTCCTTCCTCGCTCAGCAGATTCGCTGTCTTGGTGGAGCCGTTGCCGCCGAGCATCACAAGGCAGTCCAGCTGGAGCTTGTGATAGTTCTGCTTCATTGCCTCAACCTTGTCCAGGCCGTTCTCATCGGGCTCGCGGATGGTCTTGAACGGGCAGCGGCTGGTTCCCAGCATCGTTCCGCCAGTCGTCAGAATACCTGCGAAATCCTTTCCGGTCAGGAGCCGGAATTTACCATAGATCAGGCCTTTATAGCCATCCTCAAAGCCGTAGATTTCCACGGGCTCTGTGGCATTGTTCAGTACCGTCTTTACCACACCGCGCATTGCGGCATTCAGTGCCTGGCAGTCACCGCCACTCGTCAGCATACCGATTCGTAACATAGTCGTCCTCCTCAACCATTGTCTTTCTGATATACCCCTTAAGCAGATCAGATGTATTTTCCTGGCCGCTGTTTACCCCATATGCGGCCGCTTGATATGTACATTTGATTATATCATATTTCACGGATCACGTATGCGGAATTTTAGCGATGACTAAGGTCCTGCCCCCGCGCCGGCGGCCGAATTTTGCTCTTGCAATCTCTGTGTGGTATATCCTATAATATCAAGGCACGCACAGCGGGCAGATGCCTGCGGATCATGCAAAATATGGAGTCGTATCGAAGTGGTCATAACGGGCCTGACTCGAAATCAGGTAGTCCTTTCTGGGCTCGTGGGTTCGAATCCCACCGACTCCGTACTGAAAAAGAAAGGGAGCGGAAATCCGCTCCCTTTTTCAATGCAGATTCTATGATCCGTATCAGGCTTCCTGTTTTATTTTTTCTATTATTTCTCACGGCTCCAGCATGACCTTGACAGCATTGGGATCGCTGGATGCGGTCTCGAAGGCCTGCTGCCAGTCCTGAAGCTTGAACTTATGAGAGATGAGGCCGTCCGTGCGGATCAGGCCTTTCTCGATGCCGCGGATGACGGCGTCGTAGACCTTCGCTGAGAGGT
>JAFTFP010000176.1 GCA_017449485.1 Lachnospiraceae bacterium | reverse complement strand
GACCTGGACAGTCTCTACGAGCTGTATGACGAAGAGGCGCTGCGCTTTATCGAAGGCATGAGCGCGGACCGCGAAAAGGAGAGAGAAATCCTGGAGGCTTATATCCGGGAGGTCTACGGCTTCTACGGCTGCGGAGTATGGGGCATCTTCCTGAAGAAGGAGGACGGCACCCCAGGCAGACTGATCGGCCGCGCCGGCTACGAACCGTTTCTGGCGGGAGAGGCTGTTTCCTTCGGCTATCTCATTCATCCGGCCTACCGCAGACAGGGCTATGCCGAGGAGGTCTGCAGCGCACTGACCCAGTACGGAAAAGACATACTCGGTTTTGAAGCGATTCAGGCACAGACGGCGGAGGATAATCTCGCGTCGATCCGGCTTCTTGGCAGAATCGGATTTAAACAGGGGGAAGACGGGGTATGGTGGATGTATTGATTATCGGTGCCGGTGTGACGGGCGCAGCAATAGCCCGTGAGCTGGCCCGGGACGAGCGGACGATCCTGGTCGTTGAGAAGGAACTGGACGTCTGCGAGGGCACGTCCAAAGCCAACAGCGGCATTGCGCACGCCGGCTTTGACGCAAAGCCCGGCACGCTGAAGGCGCAGATGAATGTGCGCGGCAGCAGGATGATGGAGCAGCTCTCGAAGGAGCTGGACTTTCCGTATCGGAAAAACGGCTCGCTGGTGCTGGCCTTTCATGAGGAGGATTTAAAGACTTTAGAGGAGCTGCTTGAGAGAGGCAGGCGCAACGGCGTGGAGGATCTGCGGATCATCACCGCAGAAGAGGTGAGGGCGCTCGAGCCAAATGTCTCGGAGCAGGTCTGCGGCGCCCTCTACGCGCCGACCGGCGCCATCATCGATCCATTTCTGATGAACGTGGCATTTGCGGAAAATGCCTTTGTAAACGGCGCGGATTTTCTCTTCGGCGCGAAGGTGAGCCACATCACCCGGAATCAGGAAACCGGAAGCTATACGGTCCGGATCCGCACCGTGAAGGGAGCCCGGAAGGAGCATTACGGGCAAAATGCGGCGGCCCTGCCGGCAGAGCTTACCATCGAGGCGCGCACAGTGGTCAACGCCGCGGGCGTCTATGCTGATGAGATTCACAATTTGGTCAGCGCGCGGAAAATTCACATCACGCCGCGGCGCGGCCAGTATCTGCTGATGGACAAGGCGGCCGGCGGCTTTGTCAGCGCAACGGTTTTCCAGTGTCCGACGGCGATGGGAAAAGGTGTCCTGGTGACGCCGACTGTCCATGGAAATCTGCTGGTCGGACCGGATTCAGAGAATATCGAAGAGAAGGAAGGCACCAATACGACGGCAGCATCCCTCTCCTACGTTCTTTCCCGCGCCGGCCTGACGGCGGACCGGCTTCCGGCAAGGCAGGTCATTACGTCTTTTGCCGGCCTGCGGGCCCACGGAGATGTGGGAGACTTTCTGCTGGAGGAAGCGGAGGACGCGCCGGATTTCTATGATGCAGCCTGTATCGAATCGCCGGGTCTGACCAGTGCGCCGGCCATCGGCGAATATATGGCGCAGCTGATCCGGGAGAAGCACCCGGCGCCGGCCCGGCCGCATTTTGACGGAACAAGGCGCGGAACGCCCTGTGTCTCCATGGCCTCCTTGGAGGAGCGCCAGAAACTGATCGAGCAGGATCCGGCGTATGCCAATGTGGTCTGCCGCTGCGAGCTGGTGACGGAGGGCGAGATTGTGGACGCCATCACAAGGCCCCTTGGCGCGCGCACTCTGGACGGGATCAAACGACGGGTCCGGGCGGGGATGGGCCGCTGTCAGGCGGGCTTCTGCATGCCCAGACAGATGGAGCTGCTGGAGGAACAGACCGGCCTTGCCCCGGAGGAGATCGTGAAGTCCGGAGCGGACGCATTCATTCTCTTCGGGGAGAGCGGAAAGGGGGTCAGCGTATGAATACACGAATGACCCGGCAGATCGTTGTCATCGGCGGCGGGCCGGCAGGCCTTGCGGCCGCCGCGGCTGCGAAGAAAAACGGCGCGGAGGACGTGCTGATCCTGGAGCGGGATCGTGTTCTGGGCGGCATTCTGAATCAGTGCATTCACAACGGCTTCGGCCTGCACACTTTTCAGGAGGAGCTGACCGGCCCGGAGTACGCCGCCCGGTTTATCCGGATTGTGGAAGAGCAGCAGATTCCGTACCTTCTGAGCACCATCGTGGTGGATCTGGCGCGCCTTGAGAACGGGCGGATCGCCGTGAGTGTCATGAACCGCAGCGAGGGGCTTTTTGTCATCGAGGCGGAGGCAGTGATTCTCGCCATGGGCTGCCGCGAGCGGCCCCGCGGCGCACTGAATATTCCGGGGTATCGTCCCGCAGGCATTTTTACCGCGGGCACGGCGCAGCGCTTTGTGAACATCGAAGGAAAGATGCCGGGCCGTGAAGTGGTGATCCTTGGCTCCGGCGATATCGGCCTGATCATGGCAAGACGCATGACGCTGGAGGGGGCGAAGGTCAAGGTGGTCGCCGAGCTGATGCCCTATTCCGGCGGCCTCAAGCGTAACATTGTGCAGTGCCTGAATGATTACGGAATTCCGCTGAAGCTAAGCCACACGGTGGTGGACATCAAGGGAAAAGACCGCGTAGAGGCGGTGACCATCGCCGAGGTCGGGCCGGACCGCAGACCGATTCCCGGAACGGAAGAAGAGTATACCTGCGATACGCTGCTGCTCTCCTGCGGACTGATTCCGGAGAATGAGCTGACCGGAAAGCTGGGGGCGGATCTTTCTCCCGTCACCTCCGGGCCCGTGGTCAACGAGTCGCTGGAGACCAGTATTCCGGGCGTTTATGCGTGCGGGAATGTTCTGCACGTGCATGATCTGGTAGACTATGTCTCAGAGGAAGCGTCCGAGGCAGGGGCGCGGGCAGCTGAGTATGTGAGCGGAAAAGACTGCGCGGCCGGGGAGCCCTGCGCAATCCGCGCCGTGGACGGCGTGCGCTACACGGTTCCCGCTGTGCTCCGCATCGGAAAGATGCGGGAGCGTCAGGTCATCAGGTTCCGCGTCGGAGAGGTTTTCCGCGATGCGGAAGTGGTCATTGAGTTGGACGGCAAGTCGTACCGGTCTGTCAGAAAGAAAATCATGGCGCCGGGTGAAATGGAACAGGTGATTCTGCCGAAGAAGGATCTGGAGGAGATAAAGCCCTCGGTCATTACGATCCGCATTCGGACCAATATGTGAGGTATCCAGAAGGAGGAAGGACAATGGCGAATCAGATCCGGGAACTGACCTGCATCCGC
Organism: Lachnospiraceae bacterium; assembly: GCA_017449485.1. Taxonomy (GTDB): domain Bacteria; phylum Bacillota; class Clostridia; order Lachnospirales; family Lachnospiraceae; genus CAG-791. The sequence continues at coordinate 15,784 of JAFTFP010000176.1, read as the reverse complement.
TGCCCGATGGGCTGTCAGATTCAGGTGACCTTGAATGAGGAAAAGGAAGTGGTGAACATCACGGGGAACACCTGTCCCCGCGGCGCGGAATATGCCGCTGCGGAAGTGACGCATCCCATGCGGACCGTGACCAGCACGGTGAAGGTCATCGGCGGCGAGCTGCCGGTGGTGTCGGTGAAAACAGCCGGGGATATTCCGAAGGACGGCATCATGGCCTGCATGGCGGCCATCAATCAGGTTCAGGTAAAGGCACCGGTGCACATCGGAGATGTGCTGCTGGAAAATGCAGCCGGACTGGGCGCAGATCTCGTGGCGACCCGGGACGTGGAGGCTATATAAAACTCAGGAGGAGAAAAAATGGCGGCTAAATATGTTATGGCACTCGACCAGGGAACAACCAGCTCCCGCACCATTCTGTTTGACAAAAACGGAAAGATCGTCAGCGTAGCGCAGCGGGAATTCCCGCAGTATTATCCGCAGCCCGGCTGGGTGGAGCATGACCCGATGGAAATCTGGTCCTCGACGTATGCAACGGCTACGGAGGCGATGGCCCAGGTAGGCGCTTCCGCATCGGATATCGCGGCAATCGGCATCACCAATCAGCGTGAGACGACCATTATCTGGGACAAGGAAACCGGACGGCCGATCTACAACGCGATCGTCTGGCAGTGCCGCCGGACCGCACCCATGATCGACGCGATTGTCGCCAATGGCTGGGGAGACAAAATCCGGGATAAGACGGGGCTTGTGCCGGACGCGTATTTCTCCGCCAGCAAAATCGCCTGGATTCTGGATCATGTGCCGGGAGCGCGGGGAAAAGCGGAAGCCGGCAAGCTGGCCTTCGGAACCGTGGACAGCTGGCTGATCTACAATCTGACCAAGCATCAGGTGCATGTCACGGATTACACCAACGCGGCCCGGACCATGCTGTTCAATATTCACACTCTGGACTGGGATGATGAACTCCTGGAGCTCTTCAGCATTCCCAGAGATCTGCTGCCGGATGTCATGCCCTCCAGCGCCTTGTACGGCTACACGGATGAGAGCATGCTGGGCGGCCGGATTCCGATCGCAGGTGCGGCGGGCGACCAGCAGGCCGCGCTGTTCGGACAGTGCTGCTTCAATCCGGGTGATGTGAAGAATACCTACGGAACAGGATGCTTCCTGCTGATGAACACCGGCAATGAGGCGATCCGTTCTGAGCACGGACTGCTGACAACCATCGCCGCCTCCAGCGGGGATCATGTGGAATATGCACTGGAGGGAAGTGTCTTTGTCGCCGGTGCGGTGGTGCAGTGGCTGCGCGACGAGATGCGCATGGTCGATAAGGCTTCTCAGACGGAAGAGTTTGCATCGCAGGTCTTTGATACAGCCGGTGTTTACCTGGTGCCGGCTTTTGCCGGTATGGGCGCGCCCTACTGGAATCAGTACGCCCGCGGCACGGTCGTGGGTATCACGCGGGGCTGCAAGAAGGAACATTTCATCCGGGCGGCGCTGGAATCCATCGCCTATCAGTCGGCGGATGTCATCCGCGCTATGGAAGAGGACGCGGGCATCGCGCTGAACGATATCAAGGTCGACGGCGGCGCAAGTGCCAACAATTTCCTGTTGAAATTCCAGGCAAACATTACCAACCGGGCGGTCCGGCGGCCGAAGTGCATCGAGACCACTGCGCTGGGTGCGGCTTATCTGGCCGGTCTGGCGGTCGGCTTCTGGAAGGATCGGGAGGAAATCACACGGATCTGGGAGCTCGGAAGAGCTTTCGCGCCGGAAATGGATGAGACAGAGCGGGAGAGCCTGCTGAAGGGTTGGAAAAAGGCTGTCAAATGCGCACTGGTCTGGGCGGAGGACTAATCAGTTATGGTAAACAGACAGTATCTGGAAATGCTGGGACGCAAATCAGTGATCCGGGAGCTCTCCGAGTATGCCACGGAGCGCGCGAAGGAAATCGGATCGGAAAACATCTATGACTTCAGCCTGGGCAATCCGTCTGTACCGGCCCCGGAGGCTTTTCGGGCGGCACTGATCCGGATTTCTGAGGAAATGGATCCGCTGGCGCTGCACGGATACAGCCCGACCGTCGGAAATCCGGTGGTGAAGCAGCGGATTGCAGAGTCATTAAATCACCGGTTCGGGATGAACTACGGCCCACAGCACATCTTTCCGGTCAGCGGCGCCACCGGCGCCATTGCCCATGCGGTGCGCGCAGTGGCGGAGCCGGGGGAAGAGGTGATTGTATCGGCCCCCTTCTTTCCGGAATATATTCCTTATATAAATGGAACCGGAGCACAGATCCGGATCATTCCTGCCAGCTTTGAGGATTTTCAGATCCGCTTTGACCTGCTGGAGGAGGCGATCTGTGAGAAGACGGCGGCGGTGATGATCAATTCGCCGAACAATCCCTCCGGTGTAGTCTGCTCCGAGGAGACGCTGACGAAGCTGGCAGACCTGCTTACGCGCAAATCCGCTGAGCTGGGGCGGAATATCTTCCTGATTTCAGATGAGCCGTACCGGGAAATTGTCTTCGACCACCAGTCGGTTCCATACCCGGCCCGGTTCTATGATCACACGCTGACCTGCTATTCCTTCTCCAAGGCGCTCTCCATTCCAGGCGAGCGGTTCGGTTATGTGGCCGTGAATCCCGCCGCCGAGCACGCGGAGGACCTGGTGCCGATGTTCGGACAGATTTCGAGAGGAATCGGACACAACTGCCCGTCTTCACTGATTCAGCTGGCGGTGTCGGAGGTCCTGGAGGAGACGGCGGATCTGTCGGTGTATGAGATTAACATGAATCTGCTGTATGACTGCTTCAAGGAGCTGGGCTTTGAGGTGATCCGGCCGGATGGAACCTTCTATATCATGCCGAAGGCGCTGCCTGAAGCGGACGGAAACGTGGACAGCGGCGCATTTTGCCGGAAGGCTTTAAAGTATGATCTGGTGTTTGTGCCGGCGGACGGGTTCGGCGCACCCGGCTATTTCCGGATCGCCTACTGTGTTGAGACAGAGGTTGTGAAGCGGGCGATTCCGGTCATCCGGAAATTTGTGAAAGAGGAGTATAAGAGATGATGGAATTTCTGAAAGCGGTACTGTTCGGTATTGTGGAAGGCATTACCGAGTGGCTGCCGGTCAGCAGTACGGGCCATATGATTCTGCTGAATGAGTTTGTAAAGCTGGATGTGAGCGAGGAGTTCTGGAATATGTTTCTCGTCGTGATTCAGCTGGGAGCCATTCTGGCGGTGGTACTGCTGTATTTTAAGACCATCTGGCCGCTGGAGATCTATCGGCATCGGAAGCGGACGCGGATTGTCTGGAAAAAGAATGTTCTGGATCTGTGGGGCAAGACGCTGGTGGCCTGCATTCCTGCGGCGATTGTGGGTGTTCTGCTGGATGACTGGCTCGATGAGCATCTCTATAACTGGCTGGTGGTGGCGATCATGCTGATTCTGGTCGGCGTTGCTTTCCTTATTATAGAGACGGTGAACCGCGAGAAGGAGCCGAGAGTCTATGAGCTGGAGGAGCTTTCCTATAAGGATGCGCTGCTGATCGGCGTTTTTCAGCTGATTGCGGCGGTCTTTCCGGGAACATCCCGCTCGGGCGCGACGATTCTGGGCGGAATCATGATCGGCGTCTCCCGCACCGTTGCGGCGCAGTTCACTTTTATTCTGGCCATCCCGGTCATGGCGGGCGCTTCACTGCTGAAGCTGGTCAAGTACGGCTTTCACTTTACAGGCTGGGAGCTGGGCATTCTGCTGACCGGCATGGTGGTGGCCTTTGCGGTCTCCGTGATTGTGATCCGGTTCCTGATGAATTATATCCGCCGGCACGACTTTAAGGTGTTCGGATGGTACCGCATTATTCTGGGCGCGGCAGTGATAATTTATTTTGGCCTTCTGCGCTGAGTCCTGCGGCGGCCTTAAAGCAGGGATTATACCGGTGTAATACCGGTGTATCCTGAAATCAGATGAAAAATTGTCGGAAAACTTGACAAAGAAAATACAAAGTGATAATTTAAATGCCGTAATTGGGGAAAAACTTAAAAATTGTGGCAATTTTGGGGTAGACCACTCGAAGCGTGGAGCATGACAACCGTGCTCTGGAAGGAGTATCACGATGAGTGAGGAAAAGAAGACCAAGAAGCCCGTTGCTACTGTGAAGGTTGCGAACATTAAGGCTACGCCCGAGGAGAAGAAAGTGGCGGCCGAGAAGAAGGCACCTGCGAAGAAGGCAGCGGAGACCAAGGCTGCAGCGAAGACAACAGTAAAGAAGGCACCTGCAAAGAAAGCTGAGCCGAAGAAGGAAGCACCGGTGAAGGCAGTAGAAGTGAAGGCAGAAGAGCCCAAGAAAGTAGAGGAAAAGAAGGAAATGGCAGCAAAGAAAGCAGAAGTGAAGGAAACCGTCAAGAAGGAAGCTCCTGTAAAGGCAGCAGCTGAGAAGAAGGCTCCGGCTAAGAAGGCCGCGGCTCCGAAGGCAGCTGAGAAGAAGGCTCCGGCTAAGAAGGCTGAGGCCAAGAAGGCAGAGACCAGCATCAGCGTTCAGTTCGCTGGCAAGAACTACACCACCGAGGATTTCGTAAAGTCCGCTCAGGATGTATGGCAGTATGATCTGCACAACGCAGTCGCTGACATCAAGACCATGGAGCTGTATGTGAAGCCGGAAGAGTCTGTTGTTTACTTCGTAATCAACGGCGTAGCTGGTTCCTTCCAGATCTGATCGAAAATTCATTATTATCTGAAAAATCAGAAAACCGCTTCGGAGTTCCGAAGCGGTTTTTTGCTGCCTGTGCGCATCGGCAGGCCCTGCCGGGAAACGGATTTAAATAATAGAAAGTTTAGAATTTCTTTAGAAAAAAGGCAGGGAAATTCGTTGACATTGATGAGTGCGGGTGATATGTTATGTAGCGTAGATGTTAGCACTCGATATTGATGAGTGCTAACAACACAAAGAGGTAAGAACGTGGAACTGTCCGAACGGAAAATGAAAATATTGCGCGCGGTCATCCGGAACTATCTGGAGTCGGGCGAACCGGTGGGCAGCAGAACCATCTCCAGATATACGGATCTGAATCTGAGTTCTGCAACGATCCGCAATGAAATGGCGGATCTGGAGGAAATGGGGCTGATCATGCAGCCGCACACCTCCGCGGGCCGGATTCCGACGGATGCGGGCTACCGGATTTATGTCGATGACATGCTCCGGAGCAAGACCGAAGAGGTCGAGCAGATGCGGGAGGTTCTGGTAGAGCGGGAGGACCGCCTGGAAAGCCTTCTGCAGCAGGTGGCCAAGCTTCTGGCAAACAACACGCAGTACACCTCGATGATCTCCGCACCGGTGATCGAGCAGAATCGGATCAAATTCATCCAGCTGTCACAGGTCGATGAAAGCAATGTGCTGGCGGTCATCATGATCGAGGGCAATCAGGTGCGCAGTACCATGATTCATGTGGAAGAGGAGCTGGACGCCGAAACACTGCTGAAGCTGAACATGCTGCTGAACTCGAACCTAAGCGGATTGTCAGTGGAACAGATCAATCTGGGACTGATCGCCGCGATCCGGCAGCAGGCCGGCGAGTACGGGGACATGATCTCTCAGGTGATCAACGCTGCGGCACAGGCCATCCAGCCGGATAAGGATCTGAAGATCTACACCAGCGGTGCGAAGAACATTTTCCGCTACCCGGAGCTGGCGGATCATCAGAAGGCCAGTCAGCTGATCAGCGATCTGGAGGAAAAGCAGGCGCTGGGCAGCATCGTTCAGGAAACGCTGGAGAGCGATGACAACGGAACCGGCATTCAGATCTACATCGGAAATGAGATGCAGGTGGCCAGCATGCAGGACTGCAGCGTCGTCACCGCGACCTACGAGTTGGGTGAGGGAATGCGCGGAACTGTCGGAATCATCGGACCCAAGCGAATGGATTATGACAGAGTCGTCGGCGTCTTAAGAGACATCATGAAACAGCTCGACGATCTTTATAAGAAGTAACAACAGGAAGGAAAACGGTATGGCACAGGAAGAAAAGGAACCGATGGAGAAGATGCCGGACGAAACGGCTCAGGAACCAGAGGTGAAAGAACAGGACGCACCGCACGAGGAAACCGGAGCAGAGAAGCAGGCTGAAGAAGCTGCGGCTGCGGAGGAAGCCCCGAAGGAGGAGACGCCGGAGGAAGGCAGCCAGAGCAGCGAAGAGGCGCCGGAGACAGACGCGGAGGAGACGGGAGAAAAGGGCGGCTTCTGGAAGCGCGGCAAGAAGAAGGAAGATAAGGAAAAAGCCGCACTGAAGGAACAGAACGCAGAGCTCGAGGACCGGGTGCGCCGCCAGATGGCTGAGTTTGACAACTTCCGCAGACGCACGGAGAAGGAAAAAGAGCAGATGTTCTCCATGGGAGAGCGCAATGTTCTGGAAAAGCTTCTGCCGGTCATCGATAACTTCGAACGCGGTCTGCAGGCCATCCCGGAAGAAGAAAAGGGCGGTGCGATCGCCAACGGCATGGATATGATCTATCGGCAGCTGCTGAAGCAGATGGAGTCCCTCGGCGTCAAGCCGATCGAGTGCATCGGAGAGGATTTCAATGCGGACCTGCACAACGCGGTGATGCAGGTGGACAGCGAAGAGTTTGAGAGCGGCAAGGTCGCTCAGGAACTGCAGAAGGGTTATCTGTATCACGACAGCGTCCTGCGGCACAGCATGGTTGCCGTTGTAAAATGATAAGAAGCGAAATAAATCGCAGGAGGAGTAAAAATGAGCAAGATTATCGGAATTGACCTTGGAACTACCAACAGCTGCGTAGCAGTCATGGAGGGCGGCAAGCCCACAGTCATCGCGAATGCAGAAGGCGCGAGAACCACACCGTCTGTCGTCGCATTTGTCAAGGACGGCCAGAGAATGGTCGGTGAGCCTGCAAAGCGTCAGGCTGTGACCAACGCGCAGAACACCATTTCTTCCATTAAGAGAGATATGGGTACAGACAATGGCCGCACCATCGATGGAAAGCGCTATTCACCGCAGCAGATTTCCGCAATGATTCTGCAGAAGCTGAAGGCGGATGCAGAGGCTTATCTGGGCGAGCCTGTCACAGAAGCCGTCATCACAGTTCCTGCTTACTTCAATGACGCACAGCGTCAGGCGACCAAGGATGCCGGCAAGATCGCAGGCCTGGATGTCAAGAGGATCATCAACGAGCCTACGGCAGCAGCCCTGGCTTACGGCCTGGATAACGAGAAAGAGCAGAAGATCATGGTCTACGACCTGGGCGGCGGTACCTTCGATGTTTCCATCATCGAGATCGGCGACGGCGTCATCGAGGTTCTGGCAACCAATGGTGACACACACCTGGGCGGCGATGACTTCGATCAGAAGATCATCGACTGGATGGTCAGAGAGTTCAAGAATCAGGAAGGCATCGACCTGTCTCAGGATCCGATGGCTGTTCAGAGACTGAAGGAAGCCGCAGAGAAGGCCAAGAAGGAGCTGTCTGCTTCCACAACCACCAACATCAACCTGCCTTTCATTACGGCAGTGAACTCCGTGCCGAAGCACTTTGACATGGACCTGACCCGGGCAAAATTTGAAGAGCTGATCAGCGATCTCGTTGAGCGGACGGCTGTCCCGGTTCAGAACGCCATGAGAGATGCGGGGCTGACCAATGCAGATCTGAGCAAGGTTCTGCTGGTCGGCGGTTCCACCAGAGTTCCCTGCGTACAGGAGAAGGTTCAGCAGCTGACCGGCCATGAGCCCAGCAAGACCCTGAATCCGGATGAATGTGTCGCCATCGGCGCAGCAATCCAGGGCGGCAAGCTGGCAGGCGATGCCGGTGCGGGCGATATTCTGCTGCTGGATGTCACACCTCTGACCCTGTCCATCGAGACCATGGGCGGCATTGCGACTCCGCTGATCGAGCGCAATACCACCATCCCGACAAGAAAGAGCCAGGTGTTCTCCACCGCTGCAGACAACCAGACCGCTGTTGATATCAACGTCCTGCAGGGTGAGCGTAAGTTCGCAAGAGATAACAAGTCTCTGGGCCAGTTCCGTCTGGATGGTATTCCGCCGGCAATGCGCGGTGTACCGCAGATCGAGGTAACCTTCGATATTGATGCCAACGGTATTGTCAATGTCTCCGCGAAGGATCTCGGAACCGGCAAGGAGCAGCATATCACCATCACCGCCGGATCCAACATGTCTGATGCGGATATCGAGAAGGCCATCAAGGAAGCGGCTGAGTACGAGGCACAGGATAAGAAGCGCAAGGAAGCAGTTGATGCGAGAAATGACGCAGACGCCATTGTCTTCCAGACCGAGAAGGCTATGAAGGAAGCCGGCGACAAGATCGACGCTTCTGCGAAGAGCACCGTTGAGGCAGATCTGGCAGACCTCAAGGCAGTTCTGGAGCGCACCAAGGACCAGACTGACTTAAGCGATGCAGATGTCGATGCCCTCAAGAGCGGCAGAGAGAAGCTGATGACAGATGCACAGCAGCTGTTCGCACAGCTTTACCAGGGCGCACAGGGCGGTGCACAGGCCGGACCGGACATGGGCGGCGCGCAGACCCAGGGCAGCAGCGATGCTCAGGGCGGCGATGATAACGTTGTAGACGGTGATTATCGGGAGATCTGATCCTGAATAAAAACCGGGGAAAATGAACAATGCCCAGGCTGCGCAGGCAGCCTGGGCATATGATGCGTAATACAGGGAGTCATTATGGCAGAACAGAAACGGGATTATTATGAGGTGCTCGGCGTAAGCAAGACCGCGACGGAAGAAGAGATCAAGAAGGCTTACCGGACACTGGCCAAGAAATATCATCCCGATGCAAATCCGGGCGACAAGGAAGCGGAAAAGAAATTCAAGGAGGCTTCGGAGGCCTATGCGGTGCTGAGCGATTCTGAGAAGCGTTCTCAGTATGATCAGTTCGGACATGCGGCATTTGACGGAGCAAACGGCTTCGGCGCGGGCGGATTTGACTTCAACAGCGCCGATTTCAGTGATATTTTCGGCGATATATTCGGTGACTTTTTCGGCGGCGGCGGATCCCGCACCAGACGCTCCGGCAGCGGTCCCATGAAGGGCGCCAACCTGCGCACGAGCGTGCGGATCACCTTTGAAGAGGCCTGCTTTGGTGTGGAAAAGGAGCTGACGCTGAATCTCAAGGACCCCTGCCCGACCTGCGGCGGAAGCGGTGCAAAACCCGGCACCAGTCCGCAGATGTGCCCGAAGTGCGGCGGCAAGGGCCAGGTGGTCTATACACAGCAGTCGTTCTTCGGTACGGTCCGGAACGTTCAGAACTGCCCGGACTGCGGCGGCAGCGGCAAGATCATCAAGGAGCGCTGTCCGAACTGCGGCGGCAGCGGCTACACCAGCAGCCGGAAGACCATCAAGGTCTCCATTCCGGCCGGCATTGATCATGGCCAGAGCGTACGGATCCGCGAAAAAGGTGAGCCTGGACTCAACGGCGGGCCCAGAGGAGACCTTCTGGTTGAGGTTCTGGTTGAATCCAATCCGAATTTTGAACGGCAGGAATATGATATCTATTCACAGGTGCGCGTATCCTATGCCGTAATGACGCTGGGCGGCGAGATCGTGATCGACACGATCGACGGAAAAGTGGCTTATGAGGTCAAGCCTGGCACACAGACGGGCACGGTGGTGCGTCTGCGCGGAAAGGGCGTGCCCACGCTGCGCAACAAGGATGTGCGGGGTGATCAGTATGTCACACTGATCGTCGATATTCCGAAGAAGCTCAGCAAGGAAGCGAAGGATGCGCTGAAGGAATTCGATGCGCTTCATGATCATTCGCTGGAGGGTGACGCCAAGGCGGATAAGACAACCCGGTCCGGGCGCAAGAAATTCTGGAAATAACAGATTCTGAGAGTACCAGATTCCGGAAATAACAGGCGGGCCCGTAAGGGCCTGCGCAGGAGAGACAGATGCGTTGGATGAGATTCAGAATCCGCACCACGACGGAGGCAGAGGATATTCTGGTGAGCTCCATGCAGGACATCGGCCTGTACGGAGCACAGATTGAAGACCACGTGCCGCTGACGGCGGCGGAGAAGGAGCAGATGTTCGTGGACATTCTTCCGGAGGGACCGGAGGATGACGGAACAGCTGTACTCAGCTTCTTTGTGGAAGAAACCGAGGACGGCAGACTGGTTATTGACGGGGAAGAGACCACGCCCGACCAGGTCAAGGCAGCTATCGAGGAGAAAATTGCGGAGCTGCGCTCCTATCAGGAGCCCGGAACGCCGGATGTGATCGGAGACGGCACCGTGACCATTGAGGAGACGGAAGACGTCGACTGGATCAACAACTGGAAGCAGTATTTCCACCAGTTCCGGATCGATGATATTCTGGTGATTCCCTCCTGGGAGACACCGGAAGAGGATCAGAAGGCCGACGGGCTTGTCTTTCATATTGATCCGGGCACGGCGTTTGGAACCGGCATGCATGAAACGACACAGCTGTGCATCCGCCAGATCCGCAAGTACCTCACGGACAGCACAAGGATTCTCGACGTGGGCACAGGCAGCGGCATCCTGGCGATTCTGTCTCTGATGCTCGGCGCGGACAGCGCGGTGGGCACAGATCTGGATCCCTGCGCCATCCCGGCGGTGGAGCAGAATCTTGCCTCGAACCATGTGGATCCTGCCCGGTTCAAGGTGATCCTCGGCAATCTGATTGACGATCCCAAGGTGCAGGAGGAAGTCGGCACCGGCTATGACATTGTCGTGGCCAATATCCTGGCCGGCGTTCTGGTCCCGCTGACCCCGCAGGCGGCAAAGTGCCTGAAGCCGGGCGGCGTGTTCATCACCTCCGGCATCATCGAAGGAAAAGAGGAGAGCGTGGCACAGGCGATGCAGCAGGCTGGACTGACGGTGATCGGCATCTACGAGCAGGGCGAGTGGCGCTGCGTCGTGGGACAGGCTGCAGACTGACAGAACACGGGAGAACAGTTTATGCTTCAGCTTTTTGCGGATCCCTCCGCCCTGCGGGGGGATCTGCTTACAATCACCGGGCCGGATGTCAATCACATCCGGAACGTGCTCCGCATGAAGCCGGGCGAAGAGCTCAGCGCGCGGATCGGAGAGGACGGACGCGAGTACCGCTTCGGGATTGAGGAGATCTCGGAGCAGGAAGTGCGATGCCGTCTTCGTTTTGTGAAAGAGGCGGATGTGGAGCTGCCTGTGAAGATTCTTCTCTTCCAGGGACTTCCAAAGGCCGACAAGATGGAATGGATCGTTCAGAAAACCGTGGAGCTGGGCGTCTGCGGGATCGTACCGGTTGAAATGAACCGGTGCGTGGTGCGTCTGGACGAATCGAAGAAGGATAAGAAGACAGCGCGGTGGCAGACCATAGCGGAATCTGCGGCGGAGCAGTCCCGGCGCGCAGTTATTCCGAGGGTAGAGCGTCCCATGAATCTGCGCGCGGCCCTGGATTATGCCCTGCAGCAGACCGATCTGATTCTGGTCCCCTATGAGCTGCAGGAGACAGACGCTTCCACCAGCGAAGCGCTTTCGCGCCTTCAGCCGGGCATGAGCGCCGCGGTATTCATCGGGCCGGAAGGCGGCTTTGAGCCGGAGGAAATTGAGCGGATCCGCGAGGCAGGCGGCATCCCGATCTCCCTCGGCCGCAGGATTCTGCGGACGGAGACGGCACCGCTCGCCTTTCTGTCGTGGATGATCTATCGTTTTGAAATCGAATAAGCAAAATCTGAGGAAACAGACATGATCAATGAAATCTATCTGGATAATTCTGCGACGACGCAGTGCTTTCCGGAGACGGCCGAGCTTGTGAGCCGGATTCTCACAGAAGAATACGGAAACCCCTCCAGCATGCACCATAAGGGCGTCGAGGCGGAGCGCAGGCTCACCCAGGCCAAAGAAACCCTGGCGGACATTCTGAAGGTCAGCGGCAGAAACCTGTACTTCACCTCCTGCGGAACGGAATCGGACAACCTCGCCATCGCGGGCTGCGCCCGGGCGAATCAGCGCGCAGGAAAGCACCTGATCACCACGGTGATCGAGCATCCGGCTGTGATCGAAACCATGCATGCCCTGGAGGAAGAAGGCTTTGAAGTGACCTATCTCCCGGTGGACAGCGACGGCGTGGTCTCTCCGGAGACGGTGGCAGGGGCCCTGCGCGATGACACCATTCTGGTTTCCATCATGCACACCAACAATGAAATCGGAAGCCTTCAGCCCATTGCCGAAATCGGCCGGCTGATCAAGGAAAGAAATCCGAAGATCCTGTTCCATGTGGACGCGGTGCAGGGTTTTGGCAAAGCGCAGATTTATCCGAAGAGAATGAAAATTGATCTGCTCTCGGCCAGCGGACATAAGATTCATGCGCCCAAGGGCGTGGGCCTTCTGTACGTAGCGGACGGGGTCAAAATCCGGCCGACCCTTCCGGGCGGCGGGCAGCAGGGCGGAATGCGCTCCGGCACGGAAAACGTCGCCGGTGCGGCGGCTATGGCGTTCTCAGCGAAGAGACTGTACGACCATCTGGAAGAGGATGTGGACCGGCTCTACGCGCTGCGCGCACGGCTGATTGAGCAGCTGCAGGGTCTGGATGGCGTCCGGGTGAACGGGAAGCCGGGCCGCGAATCCGCGCCCCATGTCATCAGTCTTTCGGTCCAGGGAGTCCGGGCCGAGGTACTGCTGCACGCGCTGGAGGACCGCGGCGTCTATGTCTCGGCAGGCAGCGCCTGCTCCTCCAACCGGCCGCATCTGTCTGAGACCCTGAAGGCCATCGGAACGCCGAAGGAGCTCCTGGATGCGACCATCCGCCTGAGCCTGTCTGTCCTCAACACGGAGGAGGAAATCGATACGGCGGCGGCTGCGCTGCTCGAAATCATCCCGTTTCTTCGAAAATATACAAGACACTGACCGGATTTTGTGTTATCTTCGTTGATGCGGAAACGGATTATAAGAATGGGAGCAGTACAGAATGAAGTATGAATCTTTTCTGATCAAGTATGCCGAGATCGGCATTAAAGGAAAAAACCGGCATCTTTTTGAAGAGGCGCTGGTGAACCAGATGAAGCTGGCGCTGAGAAGGTGTGAGGGACATTTTGCCGTCACGCGTTCCAGCGGACGTGTCTTTGTGGACGCGCTGGAGGACTACGATTTTGATGAGGTGGTAGACGCGCTGCAGCACGTCTTCGGCATCACCGGAATCTGCCCGATGGTCGTCTGCAAGGTTCTGCCCATCGAGGAGCTTGCGGCGGAGGTCGTGAAGTTTGTCGGCGCAGAATATCCGGACCGGCACCACACCTTCAAGGTGCACGCGCGCCGGCTGGATAAGAATTATCCGCTGGATTCCATGCAGATCAACGAGGAGCTGGGCGCAGCGATCCTGGACGCCTATCCGGAGATGAAGGTGGATGTGCATCACCCGGAAATTCTGGTGACAGTTGAAATCCGGGAGCGCATGTACCTGTATTCTCACATCATTCCGGGCCCGGGCGGTCTGCCGGTGGGCATTGGCGGCAAGGCGATGCTGCTGCTGTCAGGCGGAATCAATTCGCCGGTGGCGGGCTACATGGTCAGCAAGCGCGGCGTCAAGCTGGATGCAGTCTATTTCAACGCGCCGCCCTATACCAGCGAGCGAGCTCTGCAGAAGGTGGTGGACCTGGCCAGACAGGTCGCGGCGTATTCCGGGACGATCTGGCTCCACAATATCAATTTCACGGAGATTCAGCTGTATATCTATGAGAAATGCCCGCATGATGAGCTGACCATCATCATGCGCAGGTACATGATGCGGATTGCGGAGCTGCTTGCGAAGAAGTATGAGTGCCTCGCGCTGGTGACCGGCGAGAGTATCGGACAGGTGGCCTCCCAGACCATGACCCGCCTATCCGTGACCAACGAAGTCTGCACGCTGCCGGTATTCCGGCCCGTGATTGCTTTTGACAAGGAAGACATCATCACGATGTCCAAGAAGATCGGCACCTATGACACATCGATCCTGCCGTACGAAGACTGCTGCACGATTTTCGTGGCAAAGCACCCGGTCACAAAGCCGGTGGCTGAGGTGATCCGGCGTCATGAGAAGAATCTGGAAGAAAAGATAGACGAGATGGTGGAGCGGGCCATCGAGACCGATGAGATCCTGATCGTGGATGCATCGGGCGTCCGCAAGCTCCAGGAAAACTGATTGAAAAGGCCTTTTGGGCATTAAAAATGCTCCCGGCGGGAAAAACCCGGGAGCATTTCATTTCTCTTACAGCTGTCTGAACGCCGCGGCCTTGTGAACCACTCAGCCTACGATGTACGGCTTCAGAACGCCCAAGATCTCCTCAATATTGTCCTCGGCATGAATGTTCAGATCGATCGGCTTGGAGAGATCCAGGGAGAAGATTCCCATGATGGACTTCGCGTCGATGACGTATCTGCCGGAAACGAGATCGAAATCATAATCGAACTTGGTGATATCGTTGACAAAGGATTTTACCTTGTCGATGGAATTGAGAGAAATCTTGACAGTTTTCATAGCTTGCCTCCTGACGAATAAATGGTAAACAGATACATTTATACTACGTTCGGCATACTGAAAAGTCAAATGGATTCGGGGAAAAATATGATAAAACCACACACAGCCGCCCTGCATAATCTGGGCTGCAAGGTCAACGGATACGAGCTGGATATCATGCAGCAGAAGCTGCGTGAAAAGGGCTATGAAATTGTCCCCTTCGAGGAGAAGGCGGACATCTACATCATCAATACCTGCACGGTCACAGGCATCGCTGACCGCAAGAGCCGTCAGATGCTGCACCGCGCCCGGAAACAGAATCCGGATGCGCTGGTGGTGGCAGTGGGCTGCTACGCAGAGACCGGCCGCGCACAGGTTGAGCAGGATGATGCGGTAGACCTGCTGGTCGGCAACAATAAGAAGGGTGAGATCGTTGAACTGATCGAGGCCTATCTGGAGGGGGATGGAAGCAATAAGACGTTGGGCGGTGCGACCTATGAGGATCTGACAGAGCACCCGGCTTATGAGTCCGCGCAGCTGAAGACGCCCACGCACACCCGCGCCTACATCAAGATTCAGGACGGCTGCAATCAGTTCTGCACCTACTGTCTGATTCCGTACGCGAGAGGCAGAATCCGCAGCAGAGATCCGGAGGAAATCCTCCAGGAGATCCGGACGCTCTCGGAGAGCGGCATCCGGGAGGTGGTCCTGACGGGCATTCACGTGAGCTCCTACGGGCGCGACCGCGGTGAGCAGCCCGATGAGGCGCTGCTGCAGCTCATGACGCGGATTCAGATGCTCGGACAGATCCGGCGGATCCGACTGAGCTCACTGGAGCCCCGGATCATGACGGAAGGCTTTGTGAGCGGTATTTCCCGCCTTTCCAAAGTCTGCCCGCACTTCCACCTCTCGCTGCAGAGCGGCTGCGATGAGACGCTGCGGCGCATGAACCGGCATTACAGCGCGCAGGAGTACGCCGAGGTGGTGGAGCGGCTGCGCAGATATTATGAAAATCCCGCGATTACCACCGACGTCATCGTCGGTTTTCCGGGAGAGACGGAAGAGGAATATGCCAGCTCGAAGGCTTTTATAGAACAGATTCACTTCTACGAGACGCATGTCTTTCCCTTCTCTGCGAGAAAGGGAACAGCGGCAGCCGGCATGAAGGGCCAGCTGCCCGGCAATATCAAGCAGGCGCGCAGTGAGCAGCTGATCCAGCTGAGCGCGCAGCGGGCCCTGGAATTCCGGTCGCTTTTCGACGGACAGGAGGAGGAAGTGCTTCTGGAGGAGCTCTCTGACGACCCGGACTACTAT
>JAFTFP010000175.1 GCA_017449485.1 Lachnospiraceae bacterium | reverse complement strand
CGAGCGGGTGAATCAGCGTCTGATCGCCCGTCAGGTTGTTGAGGACAACCAGCGTAACCTGAATGCCGGCTGCGTTCATCTTCGGAACCAGATTGTCGTACTGTCCGACGATCGCCGAATTGAACTGATAGGTCTTGCCATTGTAGTTATAGGCGATACCGCCGCCGGAGCACAGATTGCCGACCGGCAGATTCCAGATGATCTGGTGCACGCCCATATTCGCCAGCAGCGACGGATTGCTGGCGCCCTGTTCCGGAAGCAGGCCCTTCTTGCTGCCGTCTCTGCGGGCGGCAAAACGCGGCGCACAGCCCTCTGGGTTCATGATATACATAGCGTTGCTGACCGGAACCGGAACACCACCCCGGATCGCAACCACAGTAAACTTCTTATACAGATTTGACGAAGGCGTATTTTTGTTCAGCGGGAAACGGAATGCAGCATTTGCGACGGCGGCTGCCTGCGCAACCTCAACGCCCTGCACGCCCGCTTCATAGGGCTGCTGCGCATAAAGATGCAGAATACCGTCATCACTGGTTGTCTGTCCGCTGGTCTGTACGATGACCTCAGAGCCTTGAATCGCAGCTCTTGTCACGGTGATGACTGCAGCGGCCTCCGTGTTGACAACGGGTATCGCTGCCGCCAGTAAAACCGCGCAAAGAAGTGCGGCAAGAGCCTTCAGGTATCTGCCTGTCTTTTTCATACGTTCCCCCTCTGGTTTCCCTTAATCCGCTGGCCGCGGAAGTAGTAAGGCCGGCTGCGGCATAAAAAGGAAAGCCCTGTGCTGATTAATAGTGACTTTCTACAGTATTCCTATTTTACCATGAGAAGCCTGAAAACACACGATACAAGATATGGTATCAGAAAGGCGGCCGGCCACCAGAAACACCCCCTCCTGCAGATCCGGGCGGCGTTCTTAATCAGAATCCCTCAGCAGATCCGGGCGGCGCTCTTTCGTGATCCGCAGCGCTTCGGCCTGTCTGTAGGCACGGATGGCCTCATGATTGCCGGAAAGAAGCACTTCCGGTACTTTTTCACCTCTAAAGTCAGCCGGCTGTGTGTACTGCGGGTATTCCAGGAGGCGGAGCTGACTGCCGTCCTCCCGGTTCAGAACAGAGAATGATTCCTCTTCTGCGCTGCCCTTTTTCAGATTTCCGGGCAGCAGTCTTGCAACGCTGTCTGCGACGACCATCGCCGGCAGCTCTCCCCCGGTCAGGACGTAATCTCCAATCGAGATCAGCCCGTCTACATGGGAGTAAATCCGTTCATCCATTCCCTCATAGTGGCCGCAGATCAGGACCAGGTGGTCTACGGCCATCAGGGATTCCGCTGTTCCCTGAGAATAGGGAACGCCGGAAGGCGTCAGGGCTGCGACATATGTCCTATTTGCATTCGCGTCCGTCTCCTGCAGAACCGCTGCCAGTGCATCCAGCACCGGTCCGCAGCGCAGAATCAGCCCATTACCGCCGCCAAAGGGAGAATCGTCAATCTGGCGATAACTCCCTTTGGCATAAGATCGAATATCCACAATATTAAGTTCCAGCTGCCCGAGCTCTTTTGCCCGCCGGATCACGTGGGAGGCGGCAAAGCTGTCAAACAGCTCCGGACAGATTGTTAAGATGGATATTTTCATATTTTGACTTATTTAATAAAGCTGACCTCGCCCGCGCGGCGGAACTCGCCCTTCGGTGCTTCCGGATCTGCGTAGCCCAGCGCAGCCATGCCATATACGACATGATCCTCCGGGATGCCGAGTTTGGTAAGCATTGCGCGGACCGGTGCCTTGTCACAGATGCCGTTCAGCTGATTGATCCAGACAGATCCGACGCCATAGGAATAAGCAGCCAGGAAAATGTTCTCCAGTGCACAGGCGTCATCTTCTCTTCCGAAGCCGCTGTCACGCAGATTGGAAGGAATGATCAGTGCAGCCGGCGCATACATGTTATATTCTTCTCTGCCCAGCTCCTGACCGATCACAGCTGCCAGCTCCGCGATGATTTCCGGATTCGAAATCACAGTAAACTTCCAGGTCTTCTTGCCCATTCCGCTGGGTGCATGCAGTGCAGCCTCAGCCAGATCCTCCAGTACGTTCTGCGGAACCGGCTCCGCCGAGAATTTCCGGACACTTCTGCGGTTTATGATTGCATTCATCACTTCATTCATTGCTTTGTCCTCCTCTGTGATTTATTAGATAACCATTTCGCCTGATATCTAATCTGGTCGAATCTGAATTCCATGGCTCTATTATATTGCATCCGCATAGCGCTGACAAACACCGAAAAATCGAGTATGATTACGTTGTATACAGATACAGGAGCCGTCATCAGTCTCTATTTCAGCGCATGGAAAGAGCATCGCTGGCGGACGGCTTGAGATGTAATGCATATGAATAAGGGAGGTTGAATATGGCAGCAAAAAAGGTCGGAGAACTGATTAAAGAAGCCCGCACGGAAGCTGGCCTGTCTCAGGCAGCTCTGGCTAAGAAGGTGGACGACGTTACTGCGGCGCAGATCGGCAAGGCCGAGCGCGGCGAGATCAATCTTACTCAGGCGCAGCTGAAGCAGATTGCGAAGGCTACCGGCGTCACCCAGTCCTCTCTTCTTAATGCGCCAAAATCTTCTTCCGCGAAGACAGCGTCGACCTCTTCTGCGAAGAAAACCAGCTCCGCGAAATCTACTTCCGCAAAGAAAACCAGCTCCGCAAAGACTTCTTCTGCGAAAACTTCTTCCAAGACTTCTTCCAAGAAGACCAGCTCGTCCGGAGATCTTAAGCTCACCGCAACCGAGAAGAAGCTGGTTGAGCTCTACCGCAAGGCTGAGTCTGCCAACAAGAAGCTTGCCATGAAGATCCTCTCCGGTGAGAAATTCGGCGTTGAGGATGTACTTCCGATCACTTCCGTACTGGGCGACACCTTCGGCGGTACACTCGGAAATCTGCTGAAGAAATAATGGACTTGCATTAAACAGCATTCCCACAACACAACCACAACACAAAAGAAGGACGCCGAATCATCGGCGTCCTTCTCTTTTTAAGCGTTGTTCTGCCTTCAGTCAGCATTCACTTTTCTTTTCAGAAGCTCCTGATCAGAAAGTGCTGTACATGAAGTACTTGTAGCCCAGCGGGTTGCTGTAGAAGCCCTGCAGGTTGGAGTCAACCATGTACAGGTCAGTGTAGAAGTACAGCGGAACGATTGCGCCGGTGCTCATCAGCAGATCCTCTGCTCTGTGCATCAGCTGATAACGGACTTCCTTGTCAGTGCAGCTCTTGATGTCAGCGATGATGACATCATAGGTCTCTGCCCAGGTGCCGTCCTCAACCTTGGTGTCATAGCCGAGGTCTGTCAGATCCAGGCTGTAAGCCTTGACATTGGCGTGCTCACCCTTACCGAACTGGCAGTCGTTGTTGCCGGAGTTGGTGGTCCACATATCCAGGAAGGAAATCGGATCGTTGAAGTCAGCCAGCCAGCCGTTTCTTGCGACAGTATAGTTGCCTGCCTTACGGGTATCCAGGAAGGTAGCCCACTCCTGGTTCTCCAGCTGGAAGCTTGCACCGACACCTGCCATAGCGCTCTGCAGATACTCACCGATTGCCTTGTGGCCTTCGGAAGTGTTGTAGAGGTAAGTCATGGAAGGAATGTTCGTGAAGGTGGAAGAAGCCTCGTCGAACTCATAATACTTCTTCAGGATCTCGATTGCCTCTTCATAGTTGGAAGCAAGAGCTTCTTCAGAAACATCATAGTATCCGACATAATCGGAGCTGCTGCCGGCTTTCTCATAGAACTCCTTGCCGTCGGTATCGGTCATGCCCATCGCGACGAAGGAAGAAGCCGGAACCTGGCCGCCCTGTGCAACATCGTTGACGATGTAGTTGCGGTCATACAGCAGTGCGAAAGCTCTGCGGATCTCAGCGCGTGCCTTCTCAGCCTCAGCGCCTTCAAGTCCGGAATCAGCGGGAAGGATATCCTCGTTGACATTCCAGCCGACATAGTAGGTACCGATCTGGCCGGCGATCTTGAACTCATCCGGATACTTCTCCTTCAGAGCTGCGATCTCGTTGGTCGGGACATCATCGATCAGCTGCCATGCGCCGTTCTCGAAGTTGGTCAGCATGTTGTTGGCATCATCAGACAGATAGAAGTTGATCTCAGGCATGGTCACTTCTGCTGCATCAACATAGTTCTCGTTCTTGGTCAGTGTGATAACACTGTTGTGTGCCCAATCGGACATCACATACGGTCCGTTGTTGACATAAGTCGCCGGATCTGTTGCCCAGTTCTCGTTGGCAACAACATCCTCTCTGACCGGATAGTAGGACGGGAATGCAAGAAGCTCATCCCAGTATGCTACTTCGTTGTTCAGAGTGATTTCGATGGTCTTGTCATCAAGAGCCTTGACGTTCAGAGTCGCATCGGGATTGACGAAGTTCTCGCCGCTCTCGTCGGTCTCCCACATCTCTTCGTAGCCGTCAACTACCTCAAACATGTAGCAGTAATCTGCTGCCAGCGCCGGAGAAGCTGCACGATTCCATGCGAAGACGAAGTCATTGGCCGTGACATCCTGTCCGTCGGACCACTTGAGGCCGTCACGCAGAGTGTAGGTG
>JAFTFP010000174.1 GCA_017449485.1 Lachnospiraceae bacterium | reverse complement strand
GCTTTTACCGGTATAATCGGCCGGTGCCTCCGATGCTGCTGTCTCGGATGCCTCTTCAGGCTGAGCAATTTCGGATGCGTCTTCAGTCTGGACAGCTTCGGGCGCAGCTTCAGGCTGAGCAGTCTCGGGCGCAGCTTCAGTCTGCACTGCCTGCGCATCGCCTTCCGTGCTCACCGGTGCAGCTTTTTCATCTTCAGCCGCCGTCTGACCGGCGGAGCCTGCAGCAGAGCAGCCGGAAGTAAACATGAAAATGGCGGCAGCTGCCGCCATAATCCAGATTTTGCCTCTGTAAGATTTGTTTTTCAATCTACTTCGTTTTCCTTCGCTTCTTCGTGATATTCCTTCTCGGTATTGACGCTCCAGACATTGCTCCGGTCTGTTGTGCCCGCCATAATGTCCTTGACAGCCTCAAAGGATGTGCACATGGAGTGGTCAATGTTGTTGTAGCGGTGCTGGCCGTTGCGGCCGACGCAGAACAGGTTCGGAATCGAATCCAGATATTCCCGCAGCTCATCCATGTTGTCATAGGTGTCAAAATACGCAGGATAGGCCTTCTTGACACGCTCCACATGGAAGTCCATGGCGTCGCTTTCGCTGTCGATCAGGCCCAGCGTCACCATCTCCCGGATACCGAGTGCGGCAAAATCCTCATCCTTCATCTGCCAGAGCTCGTCGCCCTCATTGCAGAAGTATTCCAGACCGATCCAGACGGTGTGCTCGATATCTGCGATCAGATAGGGCGACCAGTTGTTGTAGATCTGGAAGCGTCCCATCTTCACACTGCGGTCATGTACATAGACCCAGTTGTCCGGAACAATGTTGCCGATGGTCTTGATATTGGCCCTGTTCTTCAGATTCAGGTGCGGAATCAGGACGCCGACGGTCATGTAATCCCGGTACGGCAGGCCCGCCGCGATGGCAGCGGGGCGTTCCGGCACGTCGTTCATGCCGGCGATCAGATCTTTGATCGGCATGGAGGAAATGATGATATCGCCGGTCATTTCCTTCTGCTCGCCGTCCTGCTCGTAGATGACGCCGGTCAGCACGTTGTCCGCATTCTTGCGAACACCGGTCACCTTTGCATTGGTGAGAATCGTGCCGCCTTTCTTGCGGATTTCTTCCGCGGTCACGTCCCAGAGCTGGCCGGGGCCGAGCTTCGGATAGCCGAATTCCTCGATCAGCGAGGTCTCCACCTTGCGGTTCTTCTTATGGAACATCTTTCCCAGCGCATCCTTGAGAACGGCGCTGATGGAAACACCCTTGACGCGCTGCTTGCCCCAGGAAGGATCAATTTCGGAAGGGTGGCGTCCCCACAGATTCTCCGTGTAATTCTCAAAGAACATCGAATAGAGCTTGACGCCGAAGCGGTTCACATAGAAGTCCTCGAGGGATTTCTCCTCGCGCTTGAACAGGCAGGCTTTCAGATAGCTGCAGCCGGCGATGATCGTGGTAATCAGTCCCATGTTCTTAAAGGTTTCCGGCTTGAGGGAAATCGGGTAGTCGAAGAACTTCTGATTAAAGAAGATCCGGGACACCCGGTGCCTGCGCAGCATGACGCGGTCTTCCTTCTCCGGGTCGGGACCGCCGGGGGCAAGGGTTGATTTCCGGTTCAGGACAATATCGTCGTAGGAAGGAGAGCCCTGCGTCGGCAGCATTTCCTGCCACCAGGCATTGACCTCCGGAACCTTGGAGAAGAAGCGGTGACCGCCCATATCCATACGATTGCCTTTGTAAAGAACCGTGCGGGAGATTCCGCCGAACTGACTGCTTTCTTCAAAGATTACTACTTCTGTGTCATCTGACTGCTTTAAAAGCTCATAGCCTGCAGTCAGACCTGCCGGACCGGCACCGATGATCAGAACACGCTTCATGAGAACATCCTTTCGCGGGAATAGATATACAAAGTCAGTTTACCACCGCCTTTTCGTTGATTCAAGTGCGTGGACGGGCGGGAGCAGCTTTGATATACTTATGCGTATGAGTGCACTGCTGAAGCTGGGAAGTACCATGATCTGGATGTTGATTCTGCCTTTTCTGGCAGGATATCTTCCCTGCTGTGTTCTGCCGGAGAAGGAGCGGACCTGTTCCCGCATCTTCCTGTCCGGTTATCTTCTGAATTTTGCCATCTTTGAATGCCTGGGTGTACCGATCCTGCTGCTTCTGGACCGGCGCGGCTTCACGCTGCTGCTGGTGTTGTATGTCATGCTGCTGACCGCGGCGGCGGTCTTCGGCGCGTATCAGCTTCGGCGCTCCCGCAGCAGGCTGCCGCGGATCTGCTTCCTGGAGGGATCTGTGACGGAAAAGCTGCTCTGGGCTGCGGCTGCGCTCCTGTTTCTTGTGATTGCGGCAATGAGCGTGATCTTTGCCTTCTATGACGGGGATGATGCCTATTATGTCGTCGAATCCGTCCAGACCTGGCAGTCCGGCCTCATGTATTACTATCTTCCGTATACAGGTACCAACACCACGCTGGATGTGCGTCACGCACTGGCCATGCTGCCAATCTGGTTTGCTGCGCTTGCGAAAATGACCGGTACCCATCCGACCATTCTGATTCATTCCTTCTCGCCCGCGCTGATCCTGCTCCTGAGCGACTGTGCCTTCGCGGAAGCCGCCCGGCTCCTTTTCGCTGACCGGGATCCGGCGGTGCGAAACCGCATGAGCGCCTGCTTTATGATCCTGGTCGGTGTGCTGCAGCTCTTCGGAGCCGTGTCGATTTATACCCCTGAGTACTTTGTCGTTCTGCGGCCCTGGCAGGGAAAGTCATTGTTTGCAGCGGTGCTGCTGCCGGCTGCCTTCGCGGTGCTGCTGACGGCAGGTAGCCTTCTTCCGGCAAAATCCGGCAAGGCGGGGGAGGACGATGAAAAAACAACGGGGCAGGAGCGCTATGTCTGCATTCTGGGCCCGCTGCTGATTCTGGCCGGGTGCCTGATGACGGAGATGGCGCCGCTTTTTCTGACAGGTCTGCTGCTGCTCGGTGTGATTCTGTTACGGATGGGGCCGGGTAAGAACAACCCGAAGCTGCTTTACAGGCTGACCAGATCCTTCATGATTCCGGCGGTGGTTTATATAATTCTGATGATTGTGCTGCTTCTCCCGCATCTGGTGAGAACCTTCGGAGGGTATCATTGAGCATTCTGCAGGTATTAAATGAATATCGCGGAGAGGGCTTTCTTCTGATTCTCTATTGTATCGCGCTCTGCTATCTTCTGATCCGGGAGAAGGAGGCGGTGCGCCGCGCCCTGCTGGTCTATCTGCCGCTGATCATCCTGGCACTGTTCTTCCTGCCGCCGGTGCATGCACTGTACGTCAGGCTGGAGGATGCCAGCACCTACTACCGCATTCTCTGGCTGCTGCCCATGAGCATGTCGATTCTCTATGCCGCGCTGCGCCTTTTTGAGAAGCATCTGAAGATCGGCCTGGTGGTGACGGCACTGGTGCTGGTGCTCTGCGGGCGCCTTGCCTATACGCAGGATCAGGTCGTGCGGGCGCAGAACCGCCTGCATCTGCCGCCCCAGGTGCTGAGTGTCGCGGATACGATTACCAATGACATGGGAGATGCGGCCTTTATCAAGGCGGCTGCGCCGCCGGAGCTGGTGCCGTTTATCCGGCAGTATGACACAAGAATCCGGCTTGCCTACGGGCGGGAGATGTTTACGGAGAACTGGAATTACACCTTCGAGAGCAGTGTATATGAGGTGATGATAAAGGACGAGATCCGGGCGGAAGAGCTCGTAAAGGCCACCCGGGAAAATCTGTGCAATTATGTGATTGTGAACCAGTCCAAGAAGCTTGCCGGTGATCCGAAAGAGCTGGGACTGATCCTGATTTCGCGGGTGGACGGCTATCTGGTCTACCGCGATCCGCAGATCACTGAAACCTGGTGACTCACTGGTCTTTATCTGCATCTGAAGAAGCATCCTCACCGGATGCGCCTTCATCCTGTTCCTTCTTCTGATTTTCCTTGACGGCATTGGTGCCGCCCACATCGAATTCACCGTGTTCGTTATTCAGAATTTTGGCAACGAAGTGCTCTGCGATCTGCTTGCGTCCCGCCTCGTTCAAGTGAACCGCGTCCCGCATGAACAGCAGATAGTTGTCGCCGTTGATGGAGCCGTAGTAGTTGTCGATAAAGGAAATACCCGCCGCGGAGCAGATGTCGATGGCGCGCACCTAGTAGGTGGAGATGGTTCCGTTGCCGAGATCCGTCATGGCACCGTTCTGGAACTTCTCGTCTTCATCCACATAGAAGGCAAAAGTCGGCGAGAGGAAGACAATGCGGATATAGGGATATTCTTCCTGAATCAGCTGGATGGACGCCTTCAGTGATCCCGTATAGGTCTGGATATCCACGTCGTTGTTGGCATTGTCGACGGGGGAGCCTTCCAGGTAGTCCACGGCGTCATACATGATCGCCAGGATATCGACCTTGTCCATATCGGTGGACTTGAGGGCTTCGAGGCCGGCCGTCAGCGACGGATCATTCTTGAAGGGCGCGATGTTTTCCATGGCGGTGAAATCCTGCCGGTTCAGCGCGCTGCAGACATAGTACAGATTGAAGGCATCGTCGATGCCCTCCTGTGTGGAAGTGCTGTAGGTTGCGTTTTCACAGGCCACCTTGGAAGAGGGGAAGGAGGCGTTGATGACGGTCGCACCGCTCATCTCGCCGATCCGCTCTGCAATACCGGTTTCCGTCCGGTCATCCGAGAGCGGGTCATCGCCCAGGAACAGAATGGTCGTCACGCCGTCGTCTTCCCGGCCTTCCAGAAAAGCGGGATTGAGAGAGAAAATGACATCCTGAACCTCTACATCGAACTTGGTTGAGTCATCGTCCCGGTCCCAGGTGGTCAGCGTGCCTTTATTCCAGCGGAGCAGGATAAAGATGCCTGTCGCGAAGACGGCAACGATCACCAGTGCCAGAATGACATGCAGATTCAGATGGAAGCGGCGACTGGGCTGATCCTCCTCACGGAAAGCCTCTTCCCTTTCCGGAACAGAGGCCTCTGCCGCAGAAAAATCATAGTCGTCCAGATCGATCAGTGAAAAGCCGTCACTGTCCAGATAATCAGGCTCGGGTGAATTGGACTCTTTTTTCATATTATTATTATCAGCCATGTAATTTCTAAGCCTCAGACTATTTCAGCAGTATTGAATAGTATTGTACAGGATGAAGCCTGAAAAATCGACTAAAATTAAAGCAGGAGAGAAAACGGGCTTATCTTGAGCGGAATATCTTTTTGTGATAACGTACAGAAAAGATGAAGAATCAGAAGAGGCAGGAGGTATAAAGAGAGATGTTCGGAAGTGAGTTTGAGGCGGCGGCGCAGGCGGCCGCAGCGAAATCGGCGCTGCTGAAAAAGAATCCGGCAGGATATTTTATCCTGGCAATGCTGGCGGGCATGTATGTCGGCTTCGGCGTGCTGCTGGCTTTTACAACCGGCGGACTGATGGGCAGCACTCCCGGTGCCAAGCTGGTGATGGGCATGATGTTCTCATCCGCGCTCTCGCTGGTCGTTTTCGCCGGCTCGGAGTTATTCACGGGCAATAATTTCGTGATGACGGCGGGCGTTCTGAAGAAAAAGGCGACGCTTTCAGAGACGATTCGCCTCTGGGTGATCTGTTATCTGGGAAATGCCGCCGGCAGCCTCCTGCTGGCACTTCTATATTACATGACGGGGCTTGGAAACGGCGCAGCCGGCGAGAGCATGGCTTCCGCAGCGGCGGCGAAGATGGCAGCGGGGCCCATTCAGCTGATCGTCCGGGGCATGCTGTGCAACATGCTCGTCTGTGCAGCTGTCTGGTGCGGTTATCGCTGCAAGAGCGAGAGCGGCAAGCTGATCATGATTTTCTGGGCCATCACAGTTTTCTTTACTGCCGGCTTTGAGCACAGCGTCGCGAATATGACACTTCTTCCGACTGCACTGCTGAATCCCTGCGGACAGGCAGTGAGCATCGGCGGTCTGTTTTATAATCTGCTGTTTGTGACGATCGGCAATATGATCGGCGGAATCGTTCTTTTTACCATTCCATATTTTGCCGCACAGAAAGAGTAAAAAGAATAAGAAGAATCTATCGCCGGAAATGGTTTCAGACGGACAGAACTTTCCATAAGCAAAAGCAGGCAGGGCATGCCTGCTTTTTTTATGCGGGAGGGGGCCAGAGGAGCCTTTCTGGATTCGCGGCGGCAGGGAGGAGCAGCCGGACTACACGGTCTTGT
>JAFTFP010000173.1 GCA_017449485.1 Lachnospiraceae bacterium | reverse complement strand
TGGAGCGGATGGCGGGGCTGTTGGAAGCGAAGTCCCCGGTGGCACGCATGGCAGCTGGATACGGATACCTGACAGGGCCGGACGGAAAACAGATCCGATCAGCCGGACAGGTACAGCAGGGAGACTGCATCGGGATCCGGTTAAAGGACGGAAAGCTGGAGGCGCAGATTTTAAACAGGGAGATGACATCCTATGAGTGAAGAAGTGAAAAAGCCGGCTGAAGAGCAGACAGAAGCAGCCAGTGAGATGAGCATTGAGGCATCGCTGGAAGAAATTCAGCAGCTTCTGAATGATATGTCGCAGGATGGTATTACACTGGAAGAGTCCTTTGCGTGCTATGAAAAGGGTATTCGTCTGCTTCGCCAGGTGAATGAGCGCATCGACCGGGTTGAGAAGAAGGTGCAGATGCTGACGGAGGACGGAACGCTCGAAGCGTTCGAATAAACGGCTCGGAGGAAGTGGTGATAAGATGAGTTTTGCACAGGAACTGGATGAAAAAAGACTGCATTGTGAAGCGGTTCTGAAAGCCTTTCTGCCTCACGCTGAAAACGAGGCGGGGCTGCAGGAAAGCGAGCAGGTTTCACACTATGCCGGAGCGGTTGCTGAAGCGATGCGCTACAGCGCAGAAGCTGGCGGGAAGCGGCTTCGTCCGATGTTTCTGTATGAGACCTGCAGTATGTACGGCGGAAGGACTGAACTTGCGGAGCCCTTCATGGCAGCACTGGAGATGATCCACACGTATTCGCTGGTGCACGACGACCTGCCTGCGATGGATAATGATGACTATCGCAGAGGGCGGTTGACGACCCATAAGGTGTATGGAGACGGCATGGCAGTCCTGGCAGGAGACGCACTGCTCAATTATGCTTATGAGACAGCTGCGGCTGCCTGTGACCGCGCCGGGACACCGGCTGAGATGAAGAATGTGATCCGTGCGCTGCGCCTGCTGATGCGGAATGCAGGAATTCACGGTATGGTCGGGGGACAGTGCGCCGATCTGGAAGCGGAGAAGAAGGACGAGATTGAGGCGGAAGAACTCCTTTATATCCATATCCATAAGACAGCCTGCCTGATTGACAGCGGCCTGGCCATCGGCGCGATTCTCGCCGGGGCACCTGAGGAAGATGTAGAAAAACTGCACACGATCAGCCGCTGTATCGGACTGGCGTTTCAGATCCGGGACGACATGCTGGATGTAATCGGAGACGAGAAGAAGCTGGGCAAGAAGACCGGCATGGATGCAGAAGATCACAAGATCACCTATGTCTCCATGTATGGACTGGAAGCGGCTGAAAAGGAAGTCAATCGGCTGACAGAGGAAGCCCTTGCGCTTTATGACAGCCTTTCAGCGAAAAATGCATTCTTAAGAGAATTGCTGATGTCCCTGGTCGGACGCAGTTATTAAGCAGTTTTCAAGTCCCGTGAAAACGGGCGTGTATTTTTCAGTATTAAAGGAATTAAAGAGCTATTCATGGGAAAGTATCTTGAACAGATCAATCGGCCGAATGATATCAAGAAGATTCCGGCTGAACATTATAAGGAACTGGCACAGGAAATCCGTGATTTCCTGATTCAGAATATCAGTGAGACCGGCGGTCACCTCGCATCCAATCTGGGGGCAGTGGAACTGACGATGGGGCTTCATCTTGCGCTGAATCTGCCGGAGGATCAGATTGTATGGGATGTCGGACACCAGTCTTATACGCACAAGATTCTGACAGGCAGAAAGGATCAGTTTCCGACGCTGCGCAAGTTCGGCGGCTTATCCGGTTTCCCCAAGCGGTCGGAGAGTGCCTGCGATGTCTTTGACACCGGCCACGCCTCCACATCGATTTCAGCAGGACTCGGACTGGCCAGAGCCAGGGACCTTGCAGGGGAAAAGCGCACGATTGTTGCGGTGATCGGCGACGGCGCTCTGACAGGCGGACTGGCACTGGAAGCGATCAACAACGCCTCTAAGATCAACACGAATTTTATCATTCTGCTGAATGACAACAACCATTCCATCTCGGATAATGTCGGCGGGCTTTCGGCGAATCTGAACGGAATCCGTTCTTCCACACGGTATCTTCAGCTCAGAGATAAAGTCTATTATTCTCTGAACGATAAGAGCCCGGTGGCAGTCAACGCAATCCGCCGGGCGAAGAATACGATCAAATCGCTGTTCAGCCCGGGTATGCTGTTTGAGGAGCTGGGCATCACCTATCTGGGACCAGTGGACGGACATGACGCTGGAAAGGTGGCTGAGGCGATCGAAGATGCCAAGCATATCCATAAGGCGGTCGTGGTGCATGTCATCACCCAGAAGGGCCGTGGATATGAGCCGGCGGTCAAGCATCCGGCCCGGTTTCACGGGACAGCGCCTTTCCATATCGATACAGGCCTGCCGAAGACACCGACCAATGACGGCTATACGGACATTTTCTCTTCCTGCATGGTGAAGATGGCCGGGCAGGATGAGAAGCTGGTGGCCATTACGGCGGCGATGCTGGACGGGGTCGGACTCAAGCGCTTCCGGAATATCTACCCGGATCGTTTCTTTGATGTTGGAATTGCGGAGGAACACGCCGTCACCTTCGCGGCAGGACTGGCCGCAGGCGGCATGCATCCGGTTGTTGCGATTTATTCCACTTTCCTGCAGCGCGCTTATGATGAAATCGTCCATGATGTCTGCCTGCAGGACCTGCCGGTGGTCTTCGCTATAGACCGGGCCGGCATTGTCGGTGCGGACGGAGAGACGCATCAGGGCATTTTTGATCTGTCCTATCTCTCCTCCATTCCGAATCTTGCCGTGATGGCACCCAAGAACAAATGGGAACTGGCAGATATGCTGAAGTTTGCTGTCTCCTATGGGCATCCCGCGGCTGTGCGTTATCCGCGGGCAGCAGCGAGCGAAGAGCTGGAGGAATTCCGGGCGCCCATCGAATACGGAAAGGCTGAAGTGCTGTACCGTGAGGACGGCATCCTGCTGCTGGCGATTGGAAACATGGTCACGACCGGCGCAAAGGTCCGCACGCTCTTAAAGGAGCTGGGTTATCACTGCTCACTGGTGAATGCGCGCTTTGCTGCTCCGTTTGACCAGAAGCTGATCGCGGAACTGGCAGGAGAACATAAGCTGGTTGTCACGCTGGAGGAAAATGTAAAGAGCGGCGGTTTCGGCGAACATGTGGAAGCCTTTCTGGCGGAGCAGGTACCGGGGACCCGGGTTCTGTGCAAGGCTGTTCCGGATCGTTTCCTGACCCATGGAAAACCGGATGAGCTGCGCCGTGAAATCGGTCTGGACGAGGAGAGTATCACCGGCAGTATCATAAAGGCACTTTCATGAAGAAGAGAATTGATGTTCT
>JAFTFP010000017.1 GCA_017449485.1 Lachnospiraceae bacterium | reverse complement strand
TCCGGTCACCTGAACCGGATAGGTTCCGGCATCCGTCTCTTCTGCAGCCGCCGAAAGTCCGCGTACCTCGAAGGTCTTTCCGCCGAACTCGAAGTTCAGCCTCTCGAAGCCTTCCGCTGTATGCGCCTGACCATCGTACAGCGCCTCAGCACTCTGAGCCTGCACCGTGATTTCATAGCGCGCATTCCGGTTGATCACGGCCAGTGTGCCATAGACCACCTCAATGTGGTAGTTGTCTGCATTGGTGTTTTCCTTAAGCGTGTAGCTGAAGGTGTTCCGGCTGCTTCCCGTGATGGTCTGCACGCCGGTCACTTCATAGTCGGCGCCCTCGCCCTCTGCAAAACCGTCCTTTTCCACCGCAACGGTATCCGCTGTCAGTTCCGTTCCGTCATACTCCCGCTGGACCGTTGCGGAGCGCAGCAGCACTTCTCTCTTGCCGATCACCAGTCTGCCCGGATTGACGGTTACATCAAACTGGTCGGTCACATCGCGGCCTGCCGCGTCGGTAACCACCGGCGTTCCCTCAATCTGAGCCGGGTAAACACCGGCATCCACGCCGGCCGCCCGCTGGGTCACGCCGCTGATCTGATAGGTTCTTCCGTTCACCACTGCCGTCTGGGAGATAAAGCCTTCCACAGACTGGGTCTGACCGTTGTAGACTGTTTCAAGGCTCCGGCCCTGCATCACCGCAGTATATTTCTCACCGCGGTTTAATACAATCAGCTTGCCGAAGACGGTCTCGATCCGGTAATTCTTTTCATCGGTTCCTTCCCGCAGGTTGTAGGTGAAGGTGTTCGCCGTCTCACCTGCCAGAACGCGCTCCGCGTTCATGAAGAAGTCAGCGCCCTCTCCCTCTGCGAAGCCGTCGCCGGAGACCGTCACGCTCGTTCCGGTCAGCGGGCTTCCGTCATACTCCCGCACTTCATCCGCTGAAGTCAGGATCACTGTGCGCGGGTGAATCACCAGCTCGCCGGCCTCTGCGGTCACGGCAAACTGATCCGTCACGTCATTGCCCTGTGCATCCCGCACGATCGGGCTGCCGGTCACGGCAACCGGATAGCTTCCGGCGGACACAGCCTGCGCCTGTGCACTCAGACCTTCAATGTGATAGGTGACACCGTCTACCGTCACTTCGTCCGTAACCAGGCCTTCCACAGCGAGTTCCTGTCCGTCATAGGTCTTTTCCGCACTCTGTGCCCGGATCGTTACGGCATACCGGCTCTCGCGGGGCCGGATCGTCAGCGTGCCCGGCAGTACTGTGATATCATAGTTGTCTTCCTTCGTTCCCTCCTTCAGCCGGTAGGTGAAGGTATTCTGCGAGGAGCCGACCACGGTCTGCGTTCCCGTCACCTCATACTCTGCGCCCTCTCCGTCTGCAAAGCTTCCGCCGGAAATACGCACGCCGGCATTTCTCAGCGGTGTTCCATCGTATTCCCTCGAATCAGACGCGGAGGTCATCGTCAGCTGCTGTTTTTCAATGGTCAGTGCGCCATCTTCGATCTTGAGCTCAAACTGCTTCGTCACATCGCTGCCGTCTGCGTCAGACACAACCGGTTTTCCGGTAACGATCATCGGATAAGTCCCTGCGTCCGTGCCTTCTGCGGAAGCACCTACGCCGGAGACCGTATAGGTCTGGCCGTCGATCTCAAAGCTCAGCGTCTCAAAGCCGCTTACAACTTTGCTCTCTCCGTCATATTCATAGGTTCTGCTCTTCGGAACGAGCGTGATCTCATAATCGATCACCCGGTCTGCGACCGTCAGTGTTCCGCTGCGCACTTCGATCGCATAATTCTGTGCCAATGTGCCGTGGTTCAGCACGTAGCGGAATGTGTTCGGCACTGCGCCCGGCAGAGTTCTGGAGGCAGTGAGAGTGAACTGCGCGCCTTCTCCGTCGGCAAAGCCGTCACCGGAGACAGTGATGCCGGCGTTCTCCAGCTCTGCTGTCGTCAGCGGCGTTCCGTCATACTCCTTCTGCGCATCTGCCGAAGTCAGGATCACCGTCCGCGGCGCAATCGTCAGTGTGCCGGATTTGGTCCGTACCATAAACTGGTCGGATACATCATTTCCAGCCGCATCCCTGACCACCGGCGTACCGGTGACGTTGATTTCATAAGTGCCTGCATTCTTCTCCAGCCGGACGGCGCTCAGGCCCTCGACCGTATAAGTGGTTCCCTCAATGGTAAATTCATACGCCGCAAGGCCGGATGCCTCATGAAGCTTTCCGTCGTACATTGCTTCCAGATCCGCAGCCTGTGCGATGATCTCGTACTTCTCGCCCTCGCCGCGGCCTGTGACACGCAGCAGGCCCGGACGGACAACGATGTCGTAGTTCTCGGCCTTCGTGCCCTCGTTCAGCTGATAGGTAAAGATATTTCCGGAAGTACCGGTCAGGGTCTGGGAACCCGTCACGGTGTATACCGCACCTTCGCCTTCCGCGAAGCCGTCTCCGTTGACCGTGATGCCGCCATTGTCAAAATCTGTCGTCGTCAGCACGCTGCCGTCATAAACCTTCTGGGCATCCGCGCTGGTCAGCACCAGGCTGCGCCGGCGGATCTGCAGTGTTCCTGCTGTGCCTGTCACCACGAACTGTCCGGTGACATCGTTTCCGTCTGCATCCAGGATCTTCGCCGTTCCGCTGATCGTTCCGGTGTAGGTTCCGGCATCTGTTCCGCTCACAGCTGCCTCCAGACCTTCTACAGTATAGGAACGACCGCTGATCCTGAACTCAGTCTCTGTCAGACCCTCCACACTGTGCTCAGCGCCGTCATAGAGGACGTCGCCGCTGTTTCCTGTGACCGTGATCCGGAAAGGCTCCACCCGGTCTGTGACCGTCAGTGTTCCCTCTTCCACGCGGATCCGGTAGTTTTCTTCCTTTGTCCCATCAAGAGGCGCATAGGAAATGCTGTTTACACTGCTGCCAGGCAGAAGCTGACTGCCCTCCGCCTTCATTTCGAACCCTTCGCCCGCTGCAAAGCCGTCACCGGAAATGGTGATGCCGGTGTTCTCCAGCTCCTGCGTCGTCAGGGCGGTGCCGTCATATTCCTTCTGTGCATCTGCGCTCTTCAGCACCAGCTCGCGCGGCAGGATCTGCAGGCTGCCCTCCAGGATTTCCGGATCAAACTGGTCTGTCACATCGTTGCCGTCTGCATCCAGAATCTTCAGCTCGCCCTCTGCCTTCACCGGGTAGGTTCCGGCGTCGGTCTGTGTCTCCTCGCAGGTAATGCCGGTAATGGTGTAGACTACGCCGTCCACCGTGATCGTATCCGTCACGAGGCCCTGCACCGTGTGAGCTGTTCCGTCATAGATGGTACTTGCACCTGAAGTCTGCAGCGTCACATGAATCTTCTCGCTGCGGTCTGTGACCTTCAGTGTTCCTGTCTTCACCGAGATATCGTAGTTGCCAGCCTCTGTGCCGGCAGTCAGACGATAGGTGAAGGTATTCTCGCTCTCACCCGGAACCGTCTGGGCTCCAGTCACGGTATACTCCGCGCCTTCACCGGCCGCAAAGCCGTCGCCGGTCACCGTGATGCCGGCATTCTCCTGCTCCGCTGTCGTGAGTGCTGTTCCATCGTATTCCTTCTCCGCGTCCGCGCTGGTCAGAACAACGCTGCGCTTTTCGATCGTCATCAGACCGCTCTGCGCACTGACTGCGAATTCCTCTGTGACATCGTTGCCGTCCGCATCCCGGACCAGCGGCGTGCCGCTCAGGGCAATCTCATAGTCCCCTGCGTTTCTCTCGGTGCGGCTGGCGGTCAGGCCCTCCAATGTGTAGGTCTGTCCGTCCACCGTAAAGGTATCTGTCACAAGACCTTCTGCCGTGTGAGCTGTTCCATCGTAAGTAAAGCGTCCGCCCGCAGCCTGTGCAGTGATCTGATACTTCTCATCCGCCGCGCGGTTCTTCACCGTCAACGTTCCGAAGCTCTGCGTGATCTCGTAGTTGCCGGCCGCTGTTCCCTCTGCCAGCGTGTAGCTGAAGGTATTCGGGCTCATGCCGGTCAGCGTCTGGGTTCCGGTCACGATATATTCCGCACCTTCGCCCTCTGCAAAGCCGTCACCCGAAACGGTGATGCCCTGCTCCGGCTCATCGACGGTCGTCAGTTCTTTTCCGTCATAGACTTTCTCTGCGCTCGCAGAAGTGATCGTCACCTTTCTCGGAAGAATTCGCAGCACGCCGTCCATTGTCTGCACGTTCGTAAAGAAGCTGCTGTTGTCTTCTCCTGCGGCATTGTAGATTACATAGCCTGTGATATGGTTCGAAGCCGTGCCCGCATCCGTCAGGCTGCCTTCTGTTTCAATCTCAGCGCTAAAGCCCGCAGGCAGGCCTTCTGCCGTCACTTCACTTAAGCCGATCAGTTCGGTTCCGTCGTAGGTCTTCGAAGCATCTGCTGCTCTCAGCACGACCTGTGCCGCATTCGCGCTCACCTGCAGCGTTCCCGGCTGCAGTTCTACCTGATAGTTGGACGGTTTGGTCTCGCCCCAGCTGATTTCACAGGTGTTCTCTGTGCTGCCAGGTACTGTCTGTGTGCCTGTCACAAGCACGCTGATCTGATCGCTGCCCTGCAGTCCGGTGATCTCTGTCTCCGGTGCGGTCAGGGCCGTTCCGTCGTAGGCTTTCTGTGCACTGCCCGTCCGGATCGTCAGCGGTGCCGGCAGGATCCGCAGCTCAGCCGACTGAAGGCTGACTGCAAACTGATCCGTCACGTCGTTGCCGTTTTCATCCGTCACCTTTGCTGT
>JAFTFP010000172.1 GCA_017449485.1 Lachnospiraceae bacterium | reverse complement strand
GTGGGAGCAAATGTTCCGAACGGTCCGATGACCCCCGGTTCCATCCCGGTCACATCTCAGTCCCTGGAAGCAGATGAGAGAGAACTGATTACCGATGATCTGGATCCGAAGTATGAATCCTTCTTCTCCGGTGAGCACGCAGCTTATTCACAGGTTGGCGGAAGCGACCTGTTCTGGGGCTTCAAGAAGAACTGGAGACATTATTTCAGCTTCATGCATGAATGGCACAGCGGTATTCTGAATGATTACGCACTGTACGGAGCATGTTCGCTCGCTCTGGTGCTTCTGTTGTGTGTACTGTTCCTGTAAGATGCCGGAATCCGTATGACAGTCATTGATAAAGTGAGGTAAGCTATGACGAACGTATTGTTATATGCCGTCCATCTGTTTCTCTTTCCCGGACTGCTGTTTATCGTTGTAATGGGACTGCTTCTCTCCGGAATTGACCGGAAGCTGGTCGCAAGAATGCAGAACCGGGTGGGAGCATCCATCCTGCAGCCCTGGTATGATTTTCTGAAGTGCTGCGGCAAGGAAACCATTATTCCCAGGCATGCCAAGAAAGGACTCTTCCTGGGAGCACCGGTCGCCTGCTTCGTGATTCTGATCACGGCAGCGCTGTTTATCCCTGTTTTCGGCGGGGTATCGATGAGCTTCGAGGGAGATGTCGTCGTGATTCTTTATCTCCTGACAGCGGCGGGCGTTGCCATCATCGTCGGTTCCGCGGCATCAGGTTCACCGTTTGCCGGCGTTGGTCTCTCGAGAGAGATGGTGGCGATGATTTCCTATGAACTTCCGTTTGTGCTGGTTCTGCTCGCGGTTGGCGTGCTGTGCGGCAAAGACACTGCTTACGGCGTTACCTTCTCCATGGATGAGATTGTGAGATGGCAGACCGCCAATGGCAGCGCACTGCTGCATCCGGCCATGATTCCGGCGGCGATTGCCATGCTGTTTGTGATCCCTTGTGAGATCGGAATGCATCCCTTTGATATCGCAGAGGCTGAGACCGAGATCTGTGAAGGTACTCTGACAGAATACAGCGGCGCACCCCTTGGCATGTTCAAGCTGTGCCACTGTGTCAAGATGTATATCATGACAGCGCTGTTCTGTGCTCTGTTTCTCGGCGGTCTTTCCACTGGTATCGTAATTGTGGATGCACTGCTTCAGGTTCTGATCTGTATTGTAGTGACGTTCCTGTGCATGACCGTGCCGCATGCCGTATGCGCCCGGTTCAAGGTTGAGCAGGTCTTTAAGTTCTACTGGACCTTTGTCTCCGCACTGGCGCTGATCAGCCTGCTGCTGGTCTGGTTCCTGCGGTAACCGGTTCATTAACGAGGAGAGAAGATATGTTACAGAATATGATCGACAACAGCATGAAGAAGAGCCCGTGGATCTTCCACATTAATGCAGGCTCCTGCAACGGGTGCGATATCGAACTGGTTTCGGTGCTGACACCGCGGTATGATGCGGAACGCTATGGCTTCAAGCTCTGCGGATCGCCGAGACAGGCTGATATTGTGGTGGTCAGCGGACCGATTACCATGCAGAGCAGAGAGCGCCTTCGCAGA
This sequence comes from Lachnospiraceae bacterium, assembly GCA_017449485.1. Lineage (GTDB taxonomy): Bacteria > Bacillota > Clostridia > Lachnospirales > Lachnospiraceae > CAG-791. The sequence continues at coordinate 5,000 of JAFTFP010000172.1, read as the reverse complement.
ACGCTCGCACAGGTTCCGGAACCTTTCTGTGTAGTCAGTCTGGGGTCCTGCCCGCGCTCCGGCAACGTCTTCAAAGGGAGCTATGCAATTGACGGGCCGCTGGAAAAATATGTACATGTTGATGTTTCCGTAGCAGGCTGCACACCGAAGCCGGAGGCTATTATCGCCGGACTTGCACAGGCAGCGGAGCTGCTTGAGAAGAAGAGGAAGGAGGCAAGAAAATGATCCTGCCTTATCTTGGACAGTCTTTTAAAAACTTATTTTCTAAGCCGGTGACCGAGGCTTTCCCGGTGGGAGATGCACCCAAGGCCGCAGAGGGCTATCGCGGACGTCTTCACTATGATCCGGAGCTGTGCATCAACTGCGGCATGTGCATGCGCGTATGTGCGCCGCAGGCAATCACCCGCGAGATTGTGCCGCTGGAAAACGGTGATCAGAAGATCACGTTTACCTATGATATGACGAGCTGCACCTTCTGCAGAATGTGTTCGGATTTCTGCGCGAAGAAGGCGATTACGCTGACAGATGATTATCTGATCGTCGGATCGGCACACGAAGATTTCCTGGTCACAGGAACCTTTATTAAGACAGCACCGCCGAAGCCGAAATTCACACCGGAGCAGCTGGAAGCAATGAAGAAAGCTGCAGCAGCCAAGAAGGCTGCGGCTGCCGCTGCCGCCGGTGAAGCAGAAAAACCGGAAGAGAAGCCTGCAGCAGAAGCTGCGGCGAAGGGGGAGGAATAAGCCGTGCAGAATTATACAAGAATTTCCATCACAGCAGCGGAAATCGTGCCGACTGCTGAGAAAATGCGGGCAGAGAACCGGCTGCTGGTTATGATTCACGCATACCTGGAGAAGGATGGGACACCGGTCATCACCAATGATTATGATGACGGCCCGAATGTCCTTTCGTATGAAGTGCGCGGAGAGAAGACGGTGCCCACCATCTCGCACATCTATGATGCTGCTGCGGAATGGCCGGAGCGTGAGATCAACGAGCTCATGGACATCAACTTTGAAGGACTTGACGTTTCGAAACGTCTGTTCCTGCCGGATAACCTGCTGGAGGGGAAAGGCCAGATTCTGGTTACCCCGATCGACGAGCTTCGTAAAGGAAATGGTCTGATCTAAAGATGGTACTGCTTCATCAGATGCTGGCAATGCTCATCTTCATGATGATCGGATACTACATGAGCCGGAGAGCAATTCTCGACCTGAAGGGAGAGAAGATGCTCTCCTGGCTTATTTTAAATGTGGCGAATCCGGCCATGATGATTGCCAGCAGTATTTCAGAAGACAATACGCTGATGCCGGATGAACTGCTGCAGACCCTGGCAGCTGCGCTGCTTACTTATGCTGTCCTGATTCTGCTCTCACTGGTCTTTCCTCAGCTTATGCGTGCGCCGGGAGGTCAGCGCGGAGTCTATCGAGAGATGGTTGTGTTTTCCAATATGGGATTCATGGGCTTTCCGCTCGCAGCGGCCATGTTTGGACCGGCTGCCGTCGTGGTGACATCCATCTTCACGATCCCTTTCAATCTTCTGATTTATACTTACGGAATTCTGATTTTTGAACAGGAAGCGGCCGCGAAGGAGGCGGGAGAGAAGAAACAGAAAAAGGATATGGCAGCGAATGCGCTGAAGAAGCTGATCAACCCGGGCATGCTGTGCAGTATTCTCGGAGTCATTTTTACGCTGCTGCACCCGAGCCTGCCGGATTTTGCCGAAGTGGCAGTCACGCATCTCTCCAGACTGACGGCTTCCTTAAGTATGATGGTGATCGGGGCTTCACTGACTGCCTTTCATCTGCCGGATCTGTTTCGTGATATCCGTCTGCTGGTTTTCACATTAATCCGTCTGATTGTGTTTCCGATCGTTCTGCTGTCAGCTGCGCGCGCGCTTGTGCCGGATGCATCGGAGCAGCTTATGAATGCGCTGTTTATCGTCTTGGCGACACCGGTCGCCAGTATGGTTGCGATGCTCGCTCAGCAGAACCGGGGAGATTACAAATTTGCCGCCAAGGGAGTTGCGGTCTCAACGATTCTCTCGGTGGTGACGATGCCGTTTGTGGCCTGGGTTCTGGGACTCTGAAGATAGAAAGAGACCTTTACTGCTCACTGGCCGCACGATACGCGGCGCGGTATTCCCGCGGTGACATATGGTATTCATCCCGGAAAACCCGGTTAAAAGTGCGCTGGCTTGCAAAGCCGGCGTTTTCATATGCCTCAGTAATGGTCTGATCGGTGTTTTCCAGCAGATAGCGCGCGTATTCCAGGCGCATATCATTGACGTACTGATTGAAATTCATGTGAAAAACGGAGGAGAACAGCCGGGAGAGCGCATAGGGACTCACATGCAGATCCGATGCCATGCCGGTCAGCGTAATTTCCTCCGTGTAATGTTCTGCCACATAGCTGACAGTCCGGTACATGAGATCATCCGATTCTGCGCCGGGACGTTCTGTCAACTTCAGGTGCGGCAGGGCGCGGGAGAGAATGATCTGCAGATAGGCCTGGCGCATGACGTCCGCATAGGGAATCGGATTCTTTCGGTGAACGCGGCTGGAGGCCAGGATGGTGCGCAGTGCGTAGACAATGTCCGGATGGACAGCCCTGGCCGGGATGACCGGATTGACGGGGCAGGAAGTCTGCAGCGTGGACTGAAAGCTCCCTGAAAACGGCAGCGCCGCCAGGAAGAAGGTGATGCGGCTCTTTCCTTCGCAGAAACACTGATAGTGATGAATCAGACCAGGGACTACCAGGGCAAAATCTCCCTGCGCCATATGGTACAGCTCCGTTCCGATGCCGAGCTCCAGGGAGCCCTCCACAACATATACGCATTCCAGAGAAGTGTGGACATGGGGGGAGATATGTGTCCCTTTCCGCTGGTAGATTTCAAAGGTTTCGGTACTGTTCTGATAAGCAGGATACATGGATGTAATTCCTCTCAGGTTGTGGATGGACTGCTGTCAGTGCAGGAGCCGGAGCGCGCCGGGGATCATGCGCAGCGTCAGATCCGCAGACTTTCGTTCCACTTCGCCGTCTGTGTGAACACACAGGGGGATAGCAGTGCGGATCCGGACGGATGCAGCCCGTTTGATATAAATGCCTTTTTCCTTCAGGTGCCGGCCCTTGTTGATGCCGGGGAAAATGCGGAAAAAGGAGAGCTTTCTAAAGCTTCCGGCGACACAGACGTCCAGCTGGCCGTCACAGTTGCTGGCATCCGGGCAGAAGCGGAAGCCGCCGCCCTGATACTGGTGATTCATTCCGACAGCCAGCAGAAAGCGGGAGACAGAGTCGGTGAAAGCGTCCGGGGAATCCGGATTGAAAACCAGGTCGGCATTGGTCAGCGGGCAGGCAGCCAGACTGCGCATGGCGCTGAGCAGATAGACCAGTTTTCCCAGATGGATATGATTTAAGAAAACTTTCAGGCCGGAGTGATCCGCGTAGTAGCAGCTCAGAGCGTCATAGCCTATGCCGCAGCTGATATTAAAGCGATGAACCGAGCCGGCGGCTGCATCCGGGCCGGCGGAGGAGGGATCGTCATCGTGATACATCACCTCGCCGACATCAATGCACCGGACCACTTCGCCCTTCAGAATCGTTTTCAGCACTTCATCGGGATCCGCACCGGCATAGAGATCCCTGCCCAGATCATTTCCGGAACCGCTGAGCAGAAAGCCGACGCGGACGGCGGAGAAATCTGCGATCCCATTGACCGCTTCATTCATGGTTCCATCTCCGCCCACGATCACCAGACACATGGGATCGGCGGGCTCTTCCTGCTCTGAGAGTTGGCTTTGCTGTTTCGCAGCCTGAAGAGAGAGCTCACGGCAGATGCGTGTGATATCGCCCTTCTTTTCGGAAAAATGAACCTCGAAGGGCTTTCCGCTGCTGCTGAAGAGCGTCTTATAGTGAGCGCGGATCTGCGCGGCGTTTCCCGACTGGCTGGCCGGATTGACAATTACATGAAACATACAGGCCTCCTGACGATGCTGCGCCGCAGGAGACTGCGGACAGCATTGTAAAGTCTGAGTTATTTTACTATATTAGATGAAGCGGGTCAAAATGACTGCTTACGCGGAACAGAATGGAAGGGCTTAGATGGCAGACGAAAGACGGGTACTGAAATATCAGATCGGACCGGAGGAGGACGGCATGACTGTGCAGGAGTTCCTTCGGGGCAGACTATCCTTTTCCGCCCGCCAGATTTCCAGGCTCAAATTCAGACAGGATGGAATCCGCGTGAACGGAGAGCAGTACTATGTGACCTGGCAGCTTCGAGACGGAGACAGGCTGGAGATCGGTCTTGAAGACGACCGCAGACCTGCCAGAACCGGCTGGCTTACTGAGGCGCAGGCAGCGGCCATCGCGGCAAAATCCGGCAGAACGTTCAACATGCCGCCTTTTGAAGTGCTGTATGAAGATGAGGACGTGCTGGCGGTTAATAAAGCGGCAGGGCTGGTGTGTCACCCGTCCCCGGGACACTATGCAGACACACTTTCGAACCAGGCCGCAGAGTATCTGGCGAAAAAGGCACCCGGAAAGGAAAGCAGGCTGAGCATCCATCTGACAGGACGGCTGGATCGCGACACCTCCGGCGTGGTGCTTTTTGCCAGAAACCAGGACGCGGCGGCGTCCCTGCAGCGCCAGCGGGAAAACGGGCAGTATGAGAAACTGTATCTGGCACTGGCAGAGGGAGCGTTCTGTGAGACAGAGAAGGTGCTGAGCGCGCCGATCAGCAAGGTGCCGGGCGTTCTGATGAAGATGGAAACGGTCCGGGAAGGGGGCAAGGAAGCGCAGACCTTCGTCCGGGTTCTGGAGCAGAGAGGAGACTGCGCATTGCTGCTGTGCCGGATCCGCCACGGCAGAACACATCAGATCCGCGTGCATCTTTCTTCTGACGGACATCCGCTGTTGTATGATCCGCTGTATGGGACAGAAAAAGAGGGAAAGCATTTCTATCTGCATGCCGCGCAGGTTCTGTTCCAGAAGCCCTTTAC
>JAFTFP010000171.1 GCA_017449485.1 Lachnospiraceae bacterium | reverse complement strand
ATCGATGAAATTCAGTCGGAACTGACCGCAGAAGAGAGCGGCGGCGCATATTACTGCGCGTTCCCCAGCTTCATCGGCGCGTATCACATTTTGAGCAGAAATATGGAGCGGACCGGGAAATCGATCTACATGATGCTCTGTACGCTGGTGGATTATGAGGGCAAGCCGATTCAGAACCAGGAGAAGCTCCGCGTGCGCTCAGATGCCCTGCAGGATACCATCTGCAAGTGCCTCAGACGCAGCGATGTCTTTACCAAGTACAACACCTCCCAGTACCTGATCCTTCTGGTGGGAACCAGCCTGGAGGGATGCAACGTTGTCTTCCGCAGAATTAACAGCCACCTGAAGGAAGCAGCGGGAAGCAGAGTGGAAATCCGATATAATACGGTGTCCCTGGCAGACCTTCCTGATCGGGAAGTGCAGGATGCCGGACAGGAGAATTGATTATGGGTAAACAGGCAGACAGTGCTACTTTTATCGTGTCGGTAAAGAAGCAGGATAACGCGACCTGGCAGGGCCAGATTTTCTGGGCCGATGAGAATCGGAAGCAGCATTTCAGAAGCCTTCTGGAAATGCTGCGCCTGATGGATGGCGCGCTGACGACCGGCGAGCTGGGAAATGATGCCGAAGAGGCTGACGCTTAAACATAAGGAGCAGCACAGTCAAAATATGGAGAGCAGTCGTTTGATTCTGGCCTCGGCCAGCCCGCGGCGCAGGGAACTCCTTGCGCAGGCCGGGTTTTCTTTTGAAATTATTCCCGCCAGGGGAAAAGAAGTGATTCAGGATGAAGGCAGTCCCCTGACGCCGGACCGGATCGTGGAACAGCTGGCCCGGCATAAGGCACAGGAAATCTATGATCAGGAAAAAAGCGAAGAGAGTCTGACGGTGATCGGAGCAGACACGATTGTGGCATTGGACGGCGCGATTCTTGGAAAGCCCCGGGACCGGGAGGACGCGAAGCGGATGATTCGACTTCTGCAGGGACGCGCGCACGAAGTATACACAGGCGTCTGCATCCTGCATAAGCCGGCAGGTGCCCGGATCGAAGCGGAGCAGCTTGTGTTCAGCGAGCGGACGCAGGTGCATGTCTATCCGATGACCGAGGAGGAGATCGACCGATATGTACAAAGCGGCGAAGCGGATGACAAGGCGGGGGCCTATGGGATCCAGACCAGCTTCGGTGTCTATGTCAGCGGTATAACAGGAGATTACAACAATGTGGTCGGGCTGCCGATCGCGCGATTATATCAGGAGATGAAAAAAATGCCGGGGTGACCGGCATTTTTTATGTGTTTCTGGAGTACCTCAGCATTCTGATTCTGTTTACAGCTCAGATGCCGCAGTAAAACGGCCGCTGGCGCCGCAGGGGAGAATCAGACCGGTGGAACGAACCGGCAGTCCGATTTCATCTGCGGTGATCTGCCCGCGCGCGGCGCCATCCAGCGCGCTGTGCATCAGATAGCTGAGAACCGCGGGCTGCAGTCCTGTCGTATAGGAATTCAGCAGGACAAAAAGCGGATCAGGGCTCAGAAGCTTCACACAGTCAAGCAGGAAGCTGTAGATGTTTTCTTCCATCTTCCAGATCTCGCCCTTCGGACCGCGTCCATAGGAGGGTGGATCCAGAATAATCCCGTCATAGGTGTTTCCGCGGCGGATTTCCCGCTGGACAAATTTGCCGCAGTCATCAACAAGATAGCGGATCGGTGCGTCCTGCAGGCCGGAGAGGACTGCGTTTTCCTTGGCCCAGGTCACCATGCCCTTGGAGGAATCCACATGGGTGACGGCCGCACCTGCCGCGGCGGCGGAGATGGTGGCACCGCCGGTATAGGCGAAAAGGTTCAGCACTCTGACCGGCTGGCCGGTGCGCTCGATTCTTCTTCGGATCAGCTGCGCACACCAGTCCCAGTTGACAGCCTGTTCAGGGAAGAGACCGGTATGCTTGAAGCTGAAGGGTTTTAAATGGAAGGAAAGATCTCTGTAGCCGATCTGCCATTCCTCCGGAAGATCCCGGAATTCCCAATTGCCGCCGCCTTTATCCGAGCGGAAATAGTGGCCGTTTACCCGCTGCCATTCGCGGCCCTTCGGCGTGTTCCAGATCACCTGCGGATCCGGACGAATCAGCAGATAGTCACCCCAGCGCTCCAGCTTCTCGCCGGAAGAGGTGTCCAGTACTTCGTAATCTTTCCAGTTATCCGCAATCCACATATCTGTTCCTCACTGTAAATCTGGTCTTTGTTCGTCGGATGACACCGGCCAGAAGCCCGTGAGAGCGGTCCGGCATCACTACGGAAGTGTATCATATCCGAATCAAATTGTCACTTTAGTATATTAAAGCATTGACGCAATGAATGAATACTTGTATACTATTTCGAAAAGTGCCTCCGTCAGGTGAATGACGGCAGGCTGAGGAGGAGAGTATGAGCGGAACACAGATTACAATGCTGATTGCGATGGCGGCCTATCTGGTCGGCATGATGTTTGTCGGCCTGCGCATGTCTGAGAAGAACGAGACGGTCGGCGATTTCTATCTGGGCGGCAGAAAGCTCGGCCCGCTGGTTACGGCCATGAGCGCGGAGGCCTCGGATATGTCCAGCTGGCTGCTGATGGGTCTGCCGGGCGTCGCCTACCTTTCCGGCTGTGCGGATGCAGGCTGGACGGCCATCGGCCTGGCAGTAGGAACCTACTTCAACTGGCTGATCGTTGCGAAGAAGCTTCGCAGATATACTGAGCGGACGGGCTCGATCACCCTTCCGGAATTTTTCTCCGACCGCTACCAGGATAAGAAGCGTATTCTGACACTGATCTCCGCAATCTGGATTATCGTCTTCTTCGTTCCTTATACGGCGTCCGGCTTTGCCGCCTGCGGCAAGCTGTTCAACTCGCTGTTCGGCGCGGATTATCACGCAGCCATGATCATCAGCGGCCTGGTCATTATTGTCTATACCACCACCGGCGGTTTCCTGGCGGCTTCGACGACGGACTTTATTCAGAGTATCGTCATGTCCATCGCGCTGATTATTGTACTGGTATTCGGCGTCAGCAAAGCCGGCGGACTGGGTGCAGTCATGGACAACGCCAGACAGCTGCCCGGTTATCTTTCCATGGTGCAGTCCTACAGCCCTGCAACGGGAGCGGCGACACCGTATTCGGCGCTGACCATCTTTTCGACCATGGCCTGGGGTCTTGGCTATTTCGGAATGCCGCATATTCTGCTGCGCTTCATGGCGATTGAAAACGAAGAGAAGGTCACGCTGTCCAGAAGAGTGGCCAGCATCTGGGTGGTCATCTCCATGGCTGCTGCCGTTCTGATCGGTATCGTCGGCCTGGGCATGTCCAGCAGCGGCGTCATCAGAACACTGGAAGGATCTGATTCCGAGACTATCATCGTAGTCATTTCGGATCTCCTTTCCAGATATGGTATCTTCGCAGCGCTGATCGCCGGCGTGGTACTGTCCGGTATTCTGGCATCCACGATGTCCACAGCGGACTCCCAGCTGCTCGCGGCGTCTTCGTCCATCTCCAACGATATTCTGTCGAAATTCTTCCATATTAAGATGGACTCAACCAGACTCCTGCTGGTCTCCAGAATTTCTCTGGTGGCAGTCGCCATCATCGGCATCATTCTCGCCTGGGATCCGTCCAGCTCCGTCTTCCAGATTGTCTCTTTTGCCTGGGGCGGGTTCGGCGCTTCCTTCGGCCCGGTGGTACTGCTGGCACTGTTCTGGCGGCGGAGCAACCGGCAAGGCGCTCTGGCCGGCATGCTGACCGGCGGCATCACGATTTTCGTCTGGAAGTTCCTGCTGCGGCCGCTGGGCGGCGCGTGGAATATCTACGAGCTCTTCCCGGCATTCTTCATTGCACTGGGTGTCAATGTTCTCGTATCACTCCTGACACCGGCGCCGGAGAAGGAGATCACGGACGTCTATGACAAGGTCCGCTGAAGCAGATTCGATAACAGATCAGAAACGAGCGGCCGCCTGGACCCCATAAAGCCTCAGGCGGCTGTTATTCTATCCGGGAAGGCCGGGTTTTGCCCGGAAAACCGGCTGATCAGAGGGCAAAATCTGAAATTCGGAAATTTCTACAAAAATCTGATAAAAAGTTCTTGCACATCGCCGAAATTCATCTTATAATATCGATTGCTGTGACATGATAGCTATGAAGCGTGAGGTTGCTGCCGCGCGCGAAAGCGCAGGCAGGTTTTCCGTGGAGCGAATGTCTGGAACCGCCGGAAAGTCCGGAAGGTTCAGGAATCTGACGACAAGTCACTGTACCAATTTGGTCTGTCTGAAGGACAGAAACGACGTGCAAGTCCGCATAAAGCGGCCCGGGAAGCGGCACAGAGCTTCCGGATGGCCGGGACACGCACGGGAGAGTGTACAGTCACCGCTTGTCGTACTTGAGTTAAAAAGTGCGAAAAGGAGGCGACTTTTTTTATGGCAAATCAGGTGATGAGAATTACACTGAAAGCGTACGATCACGAGCTCATCGATGCATCTGCGAAGAAGATCATCGAGACCGTGAAGAAGAACGGATCTCAGGTCAGCGGACCGGTTCCGCTTCCTACTAAGAAGGAAGTGGTTACGATCCTCCGGGCAGTTCATAAGTATAAGGACTCCCGCGAGCAGTTTGAGCAGAGAACCCACAAGAGACTGATTGACATCATCAATCCGACTCAGAAGACTGTGGATGCGCTGAGCAGACTGGAGATGCCTGCAGGTGTCTACATCGACATCAAGATGAAGACCAAATAAGAATCCGGAAAAGCCCTGTCCT
>JAFTFP010000170.1 GCA_017449485.1 Lachnospiraceae bacterium | reverse complement strand
TACAAAGCCAAAAAGCTAAAATAAATAGCAATTCTGCCCGCTGTTTTTCCCGAAAGCTTAGTGTTTCTGTACAATGGATTATTTCTGGAAAGGTGCTATAATCGCAGAGGCATTCTGAAATAACCTGAGGAGGGAGAAACAAATGGGAGTCACAGTATTCCTGATTCTGTTTCCGCTGCTGGTTGCACCGGTGATGTATCTGGTGAAGAACAATCTGCTGCGGGGCAGGATTGCGTATGTCGCTGCCGGTATTGAGATGGCGGCTGTTTTTGTTTTAATCGGTCAGTGGGCCCGGAACGGGTTCAAGCCGATGGAGTTCTTTGTCAGAACCCGCGGGGCGGATCATTTTATCCTGGACGCGGAGATTCTGCTGATGATCTTTGTTACTTTCATGTGCTTCAAGTACAGAAAGTACTGGATCAGCCTTCTGTCCATCGTGCCGACTCTGCTGATCATGTGGTTTGAGTTCTTCGGACCCGAATCCGTGGAGTACGCACATATCCGCGTGGACTACTTAAGCGTGCTGATGTGCCTGATTATCGGCATTGTCGGCGGCTTCATCATCGTCTATGCCGTCGGATATATGCATGGCTATCATCACCATCATGTCAATATCGAGGACCGCAGACCCTATTTCTTCATGATTCTGTTCCTGTTTATCGGAGCCATGTTCGGTTTTGTGCTGTCTGCGAGCCTGCTCTGGATTGATTTCTTCTGGGAGATCACCAGTGTCTGCTCCTTCCTGCTGATCAGCTACACGAAAGAGGAGATCGCGATTCACAACGCCTTCCGCGCGCTGTGGCTCAACCTCCTGGGCGGTGTGGCCCTGGCGGTTGGCATCGTGGGCTTCGGTCTCACCTATGGCAGCACCTCCCTGTATGATCTCATTGAGCAGGGCGTGGCGGGCAATCCCGCTGCGGTGATCCCGGTGGCGCTGATTGCCTTTGCCGCACTGACCAAGGCGGCGCAGTTCCCGTTCTCGAGCTGGCTGCTCGGCGCCATGGTTGCGCCGACGCCTTCTTCGGCGCTGCTGCACTCCGCGACCATGGTCAAGGCCGGCATCTATATTCTGTTCCGCCTGGCTCCGGCCATGGAAGGAAACCTGACGGGAAATATGATCGCCTTCATCGGCGGCTTCACCTTCTTCGTCGCTTCGATTCTTGCGATTTCCCAGCATGACGGCAAGGGCGTCCTGGCACTGTCGACCATTTCCAACCTGGGTCTGATGACGGCCTGCGCAGGCGTGGGGCGGCAGGAGACGATCTGGGCAGGCATCTTCCTGATGATGTTCCACTCCGTTTCCAAGTCGCTGCTCTTCCAGGATGTCGGTGCGACCGAGAACACCATCGGCAGCCGTGATATCGAAAACATGCACGGTCTGCTGTACCGTCTGCCGATGCTGGCGAGCTTCATGATCATCGGTATCGCCGGCATGTTCCTGGCACCCTTCGGCATGCTGATCGCCAAGTGGTCCGCACTGAAGGCATCCATTGATGAGAACAACGTGCTGCTGATTCTGTTCATCGCTTTCGGCTCCGCGACGACCGGCTTCTACTGGTCCAAGTGGCTGGGTAAGCTGATTGCCCGCTCCCATGAGACCGGACTGCGGGCCAATGACAAGACCAAGCGCAACGAGCAGATCTCGCTGTGCGTGCACGCAGTGCTGATGGTCGGCCTGTGTGTGCTGCTGCCTTTCATCTCGGTCCGGTTTGTAGATCCGCTGGTGGCGGAGATGTTCGGATCCTATGAGCAGGTGCTTTCTCAGGGGCTGCTGATCACCATGGTCGCGATCATCGCCCTGATCTTCCTGATTCCGATCGGCGCCTACCTGATTTCCAACAGACAGGCGACCAACGTCAAGCTCTCCTATATGAGCGGCGCCAATGTCGGAAACAACAGCGAATTCGTGGACTCCTTCGGCGGAAACAAGAAGCTGTGGCTGTCCAACTACTATTTCGCAGACATCATTCATTTTGACGAAACCATGCGCTACTGCACAGTGGGCTCCGCAGCTGTGATCGTCGTGATGCTTCTGCTGGTGATCGGAGGTGTACTCAGATGAGTCCGATACAGATCATTTTCCCGATTTTATTCGTCATTCTCGGCCCCTTCGTCGGCGGGCTGATGGACGGCATTGACCGCAAGCTCTCCGCAAGACTCCAGGGAAGAATCGGTCCTTCGATTCTGCAGCCCTTCTACGATGTGCGCAAGCTCATGAACAAGCAGGTCATCGGCGTCAACCGCGCCCAGTACGCGCTGCTGCTGTCCTACCTGCTGCTGATGATTGTCACCGGTCTGCTTTTCTTCTCCGGCAGCGACATTCTGATGAGCGTGTTCGTTCTGTCGACGGCTTCGATCTTCCTGTATTTTGCCGTTGTGGAGACCGGCTCGCCCTATAACACCATCGCCTCCAACCGTGAGCTGGTGCAGATCATGGCCTATGAGCCGGCAGTCATTCTGATGTGCGTCGGCTTCTACCTGGTCGCCGGTTCCTTCAATGTACCTGACATCATGCAGTCCGAGACGATCATGATCACCCGGATGCCCGGTTTCTTCATCGCCTTCCTGTTCGCCCTCGCAGTCAAGCTGCGCAAGTCACCTTTTGACGTGTCGACGGGACACCACGCACACCAGGAGCTGGTGCAGGGCATCAAGACCGAGATGGGCGCGCGCAACCTGGCGATCTTCCAGATCGCGGAGTGGTACGAGAGCGCGCTGCTGATGGGCATGGTGGCGCTGTTCATCGTAGACCGCAGACCCTTAAGCTTTTTCTTCGGCGCGCTGCTGGTGCTGGCCGTCTATCTGTTCATGATCCTGCTGGACAACACGGCCGCGCGGATCAAGTACACGAAGATGCTCAAGATTGTCTGGATCGCCACGATCCTGTTCTCAGGTCTGAACCTGCTGGTTCTGATGCTGATGCGCTGATGAGGAGAAGAAGATGGCTAAAGTAAAAGAATCCCCCTGGGTATTACACTATGACGGTTCGAGCTGCAACGGCTGCGATATTGAGGTGCTCGCGTCTCTGACACCGGTGTATGACGCGGAGCGGTTCGGTGTCGTGAACACCGGCGATCCGCTGCAGGCAGACATTCTGCTGATCACCGGCGGCATCAACACACAGAACCTCAGCGTCGTGAAGCAGCTTTATGATCAGATGCCCCGGCCGAAGGTGGTCGTGGCAGTCGGTACCTGCGCCTGCACCGGCGGCATTTTCAAGGAGTGCTACAACATTCTGGGCGGCGCGGACAAGGCGGTTCCGGTGGACATCTACGTCCCGGGCTGCGCTGCCAGACCCCAGTCGATCATCGACGGGATCGTACAGGCGGTGGAACTGTTCCAGAAGCGTTCGGATGAGCACGATGCAGCAGTCGCTGCGGCAAAATCCGGCACACAGGCGAAATGATTAAGCAGAAGGAGATACTATGAGCAAGGTTATCTGTCCTCCGAACGTGCTGGAGGAGATCAGACTGGATGAGCTGCTGAAAAGAGTGATCGAGTTGAAGCATGAAGGCCTGCGTCTGGCTCAGGCCTGCGCAGCTTATGCGCAGGGAAAGCTGGAGCTGTCCTACTCGTTTGCCAACGATGAGACCTACGAGCTGACGACACTTCGCGTCATCGCAGATGTGGATGAGGAAGTTCCGAGCATCACGGAGATCATTCCGGCGGCCGTTTTCTATGAGAACGAGATGAAGGAGATGTTCGATGTCAAGATTCAGCAGCTGAGCCTGGACTATGACAAGAAGCTGTACCGGATCGAAGAGGATGCGCCGCTTCTTCCGGAGAGCGTGAAGGAAGAAAGAAGAGCGGCGGCAGCTGCAGCAGGTGATGCAGCACAGGCAGCAGAAGAGGAAAAGAAAGAGGAGGCTCAGGACTGATATGGGTAAGAGAAGTGTTGTTCCTTTCGGACCGCAGCATCCCGTGCTGCCGGAGCCGGTGCATCTGGATCTCGTCATTGAGGATGAGAAGATTGTGGAGGCTGTGCCGTCCATCGGTTTTGTACACCGCGGACTGGAGAGCCTGATTGCGAAAAAAGATTACAACGAGATGGTCTATGTCGCGGAGCGGACCTGCGGAATCTGCAGCTTCATGCACGGCATGGCCTATGTGGAGAGCATTGAGTCCATCATGAATGTGGAGGTGCCGGACCGGGCCAAATTCCTGCGCACCATCTGGGCGGAGATGTCCCGCATTCACTCCCACCTGCTGTGGCTGGGGCTGCTGGCAGACGCCTTCGGCTACGAGAGCCTGTTCTATCAGTGCTGGCGGATCCGTGAGAACGTGCTGGATCTGATCGAGCTGTCCACCGGCGGACGCGTGATTTTCTCCGTCAACAAGGTCGGCGGCGTCATCAAGGATATGGACAGCGATATGCTGGCACATTTCCTGCGCGAGCTGGATAAGATTGAAGAAGAGATCCGCGAGATCCAGAAGACCTTCCTGCTGGATTACTCCGTGGAGACGCGCTTAAAGGGCGTCGGATATCTCTCGAAGCAGCAGGCACATGACCTGGGCTGTGTCGGTCCCTTCGGACGGGCCAGCGGTCTGCCCTCTGATACCCGGACCCGCGGCTATGAGGCTTATCCCCAGATTGACTTCGAGCCCATCGTCAGTGAGATCGGCGACAGCTATGCCCGCTGCGAGTGCCGCATTCTGGAGCTCTATCAGTCCATCGACATCATCCGCCAGGCCATCGCGAAGATCCCGGACGGCGAGCTGTCCGTTCAGGTCAAGGGCAATCCGGACGGTGAAGTCTTCACCCGCGTGGAGCAGCCACGCGGCGAAGCCATCTATTATGTAAAAGGTGAGGGCAAGGCGAACCTGAACCGCCTGCGGATCCGCACTCCTACGTTTGCGAACCTGCCCGGACTGTGCGAGACCCTGAAGGGCGCTGATTATGCGGATGTACCGATCCTGATCCTGACGATCGATCCCTGCATCAGCTGCACGGAGCGGTAAGAGCGTAAGGCGTTCTTAAGTAGAGGAGGAGCACATAAATTATGTCTAATATCTTTAATTTCACACCGACGGTGTTAAAGAACCTGTTCCATAAGCCGGTCACGAAGAACTATCCGGCGGAGCCGGCGCAGTATCCGGAGCGCAGCCGCGGCCATATCGAGATCGACATTGACGAATGCATTTCCTGCGGCATGTGCGTCCGCAGCTGCCCGACAGGGTGCCTGGCCGTCGACCGGAATGAAGGCACCTGGACCATCAACCGCTTCGACTGCATCGCGTGCGGATACTGCACGCTGAAATGCCCGAAGAAATGTCTGCACCTGACACCCGGCTATCAGACGCCGGGCCCTCAGAAGAAAGAGGCGGTCTATCAGAAATCGCCTGAGGTGCTGGAGGCAGAGCGGAAAAAAGCTGCTGAAGCTGCTGCAAAAGCTGCCGCTGCCAAGGCCGCAGCTGCCGCGAAGGCTGCCGCTGCGAAAGCCGCTGCAGAACAGGCTCAGCCCGCAGCAGAATCCGCTGCCGCTGCGAAAGAGTGAGAAGCCATGCATGAACTGGCCGCCTCCCAGGGGCTTGTCAACCTGGTGGTCCAGGAAGCTGAAAAGCTGTCCGCCGTGCGCGTATTGCAGGTCAATGTGGCCCTCGGCAAGCTCTCCTGCCTCATGCCGGAGATCGTACAGGACTACTACAACCTGTTCGCGGAGGACACCATCGCGCAGGACGCGAAGCTGTCTGTCCGCAGGCTGGACGGAGCAGAGTTTTATCTGGATTCCATTGAAATCGAAGAACCGGACCCGTAAGGGCCCGGTTCTTTTTAGGCGCAGACGTCTGTGAAGCGGGAAGGAAACCGGCTTCAGCCATATTTTGGCCGGCGCATATTGACCATCAGGTCATAGAGCGGCGAGCCGGTGTGGCCTTCCTTCGGATATTCGTTGTCGGCAATCTCAAAGCGGTAGGTCTCGTAGGCGTTGATGATCTTGGTGCCGCTGTTGTGCGGAAGCACCCGCTGGAAGGTGTGCGAGTAGCTCTGGTGGACGTGGCCGTGCAGCATGTACTTCGGGTGATATTTCTCCATCATGTCATTGAAGCAGGCAAAACCCTGATGCGGCAGGTCCTGCATATCGCCGTAGCCCTTGGCGGGCGCATGGGTGACCAGCACGTCGAAGCCATTCTTCAAGAGAATGTCCCGCCGGACCTTGGAGATCCGGCTTAGCATCTCCCGCTCGGTGTACATGTAGGGCCCGGGTTTGTAGCGCATGCTGCCGCCCAGCCCGAGAATCCGCAGCCCGTGATAGTCATAGACACGATCTTCAATACAGATGCAGCCCTCCGGCGGATGCTGCTCGTAGCGGCTGTCGTGATTGCCGCAGACGTACAGTACCGGACAGTGCGCCATGGTCACCAGAAACTCGAGGTAAGATGGCTTTAAGTCCCCGCAGGAAATGATCAGCTCAACATCTTCCAGCTTGGTCGGATCATAGAAATCCCACAGAGATTTGGACTCATCATCTGCGATTGCCAGAATTTTCATCTTGTTGCTCCTTTTTACGATTCCTACCCGCTTTTGGTCGCGGCGACGCCGCTGACCAGAACGGTGCCCCGCGCCTGATCGATCAGGTCCTCTGCCGAAGGAATTTCGCCCATGACATTGTCCGCGAGCCAGTTCATGGTGATGATTTCCTCATAGGAAAGCTTTCCGGTCTCCGAGCCGGTCACCTTGTCCGGAATTTCCGTCGCGCGCACGATGCCCTTGCGCGAGTGCAGCTCGCCTTCAAAAGGAGAGAGGGAGCCGGCGATGATGGCGGACTTTAAGGCGGCCACCAGCTTTCTTGTGTAATAGGAAAGCTGATCCGAGAGAATGACGTCGATGACGCCGGCGGAGAGGCCGTACCAGTAGTTGGTCGCGGTGTCCTTTCTTGCGACGGAGCGGTCATCGTAGGTTCCGTCCAGGATGGAGCGCACGATCAGCTCATAGTATTTGCCCCAGTTGTAAAGCGGCGTGGCCAGATTCGTGACGGTGCCGTCCTCATCATAGCGGTAGACGCCGTAGCGCCGGTCCGGAAGCCGGGGCACGATCAGATCCGAGCCGGAGATGATGTGCAGGTGCTCCGCGTGCATTTCCTCCTGCCAGCTGCGGTTTTTCCAGCTGGACCATTTCAGCGAGATCCGGCAGGACGGATCCACCATGGCGGCGCCGATGGCAAAGGCGTTGATATTGGCAATGCTTCCGTAGATCGGATAATCGGCGAGATAACCGATCAGGTGGTCATCCGCGACGGAGGCTGCGATGGCGCCCATCAGGAACTTGGCCTCGTACATTCTCGCATAGTAGGTTCGGACCGCGCTGGACTGCATATGAATAGAGCAGTTCAGGAAGTGAACCTCCGGGTGATCCACGGCCGCCCGCAGGGTCGTCTGCATCATGGACGGCGAAGTGGTGAAGACTACCTCACTGTGATCGGCGATGGCAGCCTGAATGGCGTGCTCCACGTATTCATCTGACTGGCAGTTCTCCAGCTCCACGGTGGTGACCATGCCGCCGAAGGCGTTCTCCAGCTGATTCCGGCCCAGCTCGTGGGCATAGACCCAGCTGGAATCCTCCGGATTGCGCTCATAGATAAAGGCGGCCTTGAGCGGATTCTGCGCGCTGTAGCGCGGGATGCTGGTCAGGATTTCGTGGATCAGGCCGGTATTCTTCTGGATCAGCTCCGGATGCTCGATCAGCGAAAGGTGTTCCGAGGAGGAGCTGGCCAGCAGCTCATTCCAGATCCGGACGACGTTGCGGCTGATCTGCTCGGAGGAGTCGTGGATCAGCGTGCTCATCGGGAAAATATTCAGATAAACCAGGAATGCGTCGCCCGTGCCGATGCCCAGACGTGCGCCCCCCTTGGCCAGATAGGCAGTCTGGAACTGAAGAAATGCATAGCGCAGATCTTCGATCAGGTTATCCGGCCAGCGGTCCTCCAGATTTTGCCCTAAAAGCTCTGCGAGCCGCGCGTAGCAGCCGGGCTCAGAGAAGGAGATCAGGTAGAGGCCGGTGACGTTGTAGAACTGGACAAATTCATAATAGATGACGATGTTCTTTTCTTCGCTCCGGCGGGGCAGCAGACGGATGACGTCGGCGCTGATGGAGACGGCGTCGACATACTTCATGACGGAGACACGCTTGTTGCCTTCCAGGACATAGAAGCGGTGGAGATATTCATAACACTTGATCGGATCCCGGAGGCCCTCGTTCTGCTGCGCATCGAACAGATCCGCCCACTTCATGGCGAATTCGGTGTTCTCCTTCAGGATCGGCATGAAATTGTTGGCAAAGGAGCTGGTGCGGCCCTTGGTGCGGGTGCCGGCGATCATGTTCAGCGGGATCTCCTGCACGCCGAGGGGCACCTCGGCCAGAATATCCTTCTGTTCCAGGAAATCGTCCAGTGCCGTCAGATACGGATAAGAACCGGTGGCAATTGCGCGCGCTCTCGCGCGGTCACCAAGTCGTTTCGCTTTAATGTATTCTTCCTTACTCAAGTCTGTAATGCTCTCCTTTACTGTATTCAGCGCAGTTCACCGCGGCCGCTGACCGGGTGTACAGGCGGTGCAAAATATGGCTGCTTTTTTTCAAACATTGGCAAGCAGTTCTTTTCTGAATATTGTATCATTCAGATCAACAGGAAGAAAGGAGCAACATTACTTGAAGATTGAGAAGATCGACAATGTCGGGAAACTCGTCGAGGTCATCGATTCCTGTCAGGGTCAGGTTGAGCTGGTTCTGGATAGTGGAGAACGGCTGAATCTGAAGGAAAAAGATTTACAGCGCAGCATCCTGAAAAAAGTGATGGGCGCGGACGGAAGCATCCGGAACATAGAGCTGGTTGCGCAGAATCCGGCGGATTCGATGAAGCTGATCGACCTGATGATGGCCGGTTGAGAAGAAGAACCGGCGAAAAAGAACTGAATAAGGCATATACAGATTGCGAAAGCAACCTGTTCCCATATTTGTAACCCCCCTTTTTTAAGTCCTGTGGAGACACAGGCAGCATAAGTCCCCCCTTATGTGTGAGAGATGGCAGGATCCGGAAGGACCCTGCTGTTTCGTTATGTGCAAAAAGTACGCGCGTTATCAGAATTGTGGTAGAATAATAAAGGTTTAATTGCGCACAGGATAAACTGCGCTGAATAAGGAGGGAATCTCAGTGATTATCAGACCGAGCTTTTACAACGAACACGGCGGCGAAGACATCTTCACGCGCCTTCTGACAGAGCGGATCATTCTGCTTTTTGACCAGGTTTCGGACGACCTGGCAGCCAGCATCATCGCACAGCTCCTGTATCTGGAGTCTGTGGACGCACAGTCGGATATTCAGATGTATATCTGCTCCCCCGGCGGCAGTGTCTCGGCGGGACTGGGCATCTATGACACCATGCAGCACATCAAATGCGATGTTTCCACCATCTGTGTGGGCATGACCGCCAGCATGGGTGCGTTCCTGCTGGCCGGCGGCACCAAGGGCAAGCGCTATGCGCTGGAGAACGCGCAGGTCATGATTCATCAGGTACTCGGCGGTTCCCAGGGTCAGGCGTCGGATATCATTCTTGAGGCACAGCATATCGACGAAGTAAAGAAGCGGATGAATAAGATCCTCGCCGCCAATACCGGCCACACCGAGGAGGAGATCGAGGCGGCCACCGACCGGAACAACTGGATGTTCCCGGAGGAGGCGCTGGAATACGGCCTGATCGACCGGATCATTACGAAGTAATAAACGGATCAGGGCGCGCTTGAAAACAGCATCTGTTGGCAGAGGGGATAGATAGAACATGAAGGAAATACATATCACACTGAGCACGGATTTTGTCATGAAGAATTTCTCCGGCGGCAAGGTCCCGACCAATCTGATCCGGGATGCCCTGGCGGACGTGGAGGCGCTCTCCGTCGTCCAGAAGAATCCCTATGAGCTGATTGTCTATGTAAAGGATCAGACCAGTCCGTACGCTTCACTGGACGGCATCCGCAGCATCGTCGCGGGCGAGCTGACGAAGCAGTACAGCGTCTCGGCGGAAGAAGTAAACCGGATCGTAGATTACCAGATCAGCGAGCAGGAGGAGAAGCCGGCAGAGCAGACGGACAGAAAGTCCGAAGTGACTGCGGATCAGCCGGGAATGTCCGATGCATTGCAGGACACATTCAGGAAAGAAGATGCCGCAGTAAAGGCGCCTGAGAAGGAAGCCGGAAAGGCGGAAATGCCTGAGCAGGCCGGACAGGCTGCCGAGAAGGTGATGGAGAGAATCCGGGCCATGAAGGGTGCAGAGGAGTTCCGCACGCTGGCCGAGGAGCTGCATCAGATGGCACCGATTCTGAAAAACAGCAAGGCGGAGTCAGTGCTGGTGCGCCGCAGCTACCTGTTTTCCATCGATCCGGGCTTCGGTCTGACCTATTCGCTGAATGCGATGGCAGATCTGCTGCGCGAGGACGGCGTGTTCCAGATCAAGGGCGAGGCGAAGGAATATAAGCTGGATGCGCCCGCCGGAAACCGGAATGTGCTGGGTGAGGCGGCAGAGCAGGTGAGAATGATGGAGAACAAGGTGGTCTGTTTTGATATCAGCAACTGGTCCGACCAGGTCGCGACGCCGGAGTTCCGGGATTTTCTTTCTCAGATTCACCGCCGCAGCGACAAGCTGATTTATGTTTTCCGCGTCCCGTATCTGGAGAAGAACATCCTGAACCGGATTTCCTATGCGCTGAATGATGTGATGACGGTGAAGGCCGTCACCTTTGTCCCGCTGGAGACCCGGCTTCTGAGTCAGATCGCACAGGAGAAGCTGGCCGAGTACGGTTTTTCTGCCAGCGAGGATGCAATCGCGCGGTTCGAGCAGCGCCTGG
>JAFTFP010000169.1 GCA_017449485.1 Lachnospiraceae bacterium | reverse complement strand
CCTGCCGCATTTTTTATTCTTCATTTGCGTGTGCATTGAATATATTGAAGAAACCGAGGACTTTGCCCAACAGATCGGTCTGGATGATAAAATCAGAGACTGAATAACCGTCATCGATCATGCAGCTGAGTGACTGTGAGAGTGCCGATGCCAGCTCGATCAGATTGTTTATCATTTCGAGCATTGCGTCGTTGGCGTCTTCGGCCTCATCCGTTTCTTCAGATTTTCTGAACAAACTGTCGATGAAGCTCTTTCCTTCGTCTTCCAGGTTGAACTTGAGTGTGACGCCGCCATCTTCTCCAATGACTTCTTTCAGATCGCCGAGCTTCTTTGATGAATAATTGAATTTCATGTCTTTCTCCTTTCTATGCGGTACTGACCGCGTTTTTGATTTGCCTAGCTAGTAGGTTGTAATCGGTGCCGGCCACTTTCATGACCGTCTTGAAGCGAGCTTTGTTCTCGTAAATCAGATACTCACCGAGTTCTTCTCTGTCTCTCTTGATCGCCAGGATCCAGATCTTCCGGGCTTTTCGCTGGGACACCCTCAAGAGGATCCGGATATCCGTAGCGTTCAGATATGACTCACTGAGCAGCTCTTCTCTGGTCTTAGGCATTTGTCTCTCCTTTCGGTTGCTACTTTCAGTAGCATATAATCGCAAAAAAATTAAGCTTTGATTCGGCTGAGCGGGATCCCAGAAAACTCTGAAATCTTAGCCACTTCCTCAAGAAGCCATTTCTGTTTACCTGTTTCCCGTGCCCATACCTGATACTGTGATAATCCAAGCTTTTTGCCGAGGTCTTCCTGGGACATTTGATTTTCCAAGAAACGAATCTCCGGCACCGTGAATTTTCTGTTCTCCAGATCGATCATTTATTCTCCCTTCTAGCTACCGTAAGTAGCAATGTCATAATATTTCAATCCCCATGCTACTGTCAATAGCAAATTGTGAATTTTGCTATTGCTATTGTGAATAGCAAGTTTTTATTTTATGATAAAGCTGCAGAAAGGAATCAGCAAAAAAGCCTATGACGAAATACTACGAGTATGTAGGTAAAGCTATCCGCGAGAGGCGAAATGAACTCAAATTATCTCAGCAAACCGTGGCTGATAGAATCGGTGTCACCAGAGGCGCATACTCACAGTATGAGACTGGTAAGAATGCCATTTCTATGGAAGTGTGGTTCAAGATAGCTGAAGTTCTTAAACTCGATCCTGACGACATCCCTGCAAAAGCATTACACTTTTCAAACAAAAAATGATCTTCCAACCGTCGCCAAACTGAGGGAAGATCAATGCACGATAAGCTATTCCTTTTATCGTGCCTCCATTATATCAGAAAGGAGGCTTTTATAATGCCTGTTTACAAAGATAAAGAACGCGGAACCTGGTTTGCAAAGATTTCAGCAAAGGATCCTGTGACCGGAAAGTATAAGCAGATCCTGAAAAGAGGTTTTTCCACTAAAAGAGAGGCATCTCTCTGGGAATCTGAGCAGAATGTGTCGTCTGTTTCTCAGACATCAATTACCTTCCGGGAAATGGATGAGAAATACATTGAATACAAGAACGCCAGGAAGCAGTCCACAAAGGACCAGGAGCGCAGCCGAGTCAATAAATATGTGACTTTCGCAGATGTGCCGATGTCGAAGATCTCAAAAACCGTATTGATGGAGTGGTATACATCCCTGATCCAGATGGACATGAGCACATCCTTGAAAAATTACTGCATCGGAATGGTCCGTGGTGTATTCAGATTTGCTCACGAATTTTATGATCTTCCGAATGATGCTGCATTTCTGAAGAAGCTCAAAAAAGACAAAAAGAAAGATGAAATGCTGACATGGACTCCGGAAGAGTTCAATCAGTTTATCCAGTGTGTCCACCTGGCGCATTACCGGAACATATACACTTTCATGTTTTGGACCGGATGCCGCCGGGGTGAAGCGCTGGCACTCAGAAAGCAGGACTATCACAACGGAACGATCCGGATCCATCATCAGATCAAGTACGAAAAGGACGGATTCATACCGTTGAAGACAGATTCATCAGAGAGAACAATCACATTATCGGGCCCTCTGAAAGCATCTGTGGACGCCATAGCAGCGCAGATCGATGAGGATGATTATCTCTTCGGTTTTGAACATCCGATCCCTATAACGAATTTACAGCGCTACTTCACACGCGGAATTAAAGAAAGCGGAGTAAAGAAGATCCGGATCCATGATCTCCGGCACAGCTTCGCGACAAACATGATCCATGCCGGTGTTAATATCGTGGCTCTTTCAAAATATCTCGGCCATTCAACCATCCAGCAGACTTTGGAAACATATGTACACGCCTTGGAAAAAACCGATAATGAGATGGTCAGAATCATTGAAAATCTCCAAAAAGCATAAAATTTGTATCATTTTTGTATCACGGATTAAAAAAGCCCAGTATTTACTGGACTTTTTTGCATATGGCGCAGGAACAGGGAAATATTTGAGAAGCTTCACAATGCTGCAAAATGTGCTTAAATACTGCATTTTTTAACATTCTGATTACCTCGGAAAATATGGTTTTTCAGAATTTTTGTATCAAAATTGTATCACGGAGAATGATAAGAAAATAAAAAAAGACCGTCGCCCTTTCGAGCGACGGTCTGAACCAATATGGGGGTTGAAAGAGGGCTCCTTTCTAATTAATTTAATGTATTGGTTTTCTTTAAGTATGAAATTGTTTTCCGAAGCAAATGCCCACGGCAGTCATGCATTGCTTCTTATTTAATTGTTCGGAATACAATCACCGGAATCAGATCATAGGCGCTACTCACCCTCCTGCTGATCCTCCGGATCTTCCTTTTGATCAGCCGGCTGAAGCTTTTTCGCTTCGATGTCGGCTTTTCTTTTTAATAAGTCGATCATATTCGCCAGTGCCGGCGTGATCGGCACGCCCATGAGTCCGGCATTCTCGATGATGGAGATCACCTCATTCGCTATGAACCCGATTACTACGGCATCACGAATAAAGTTTGTATTAAGTGTCAGATCGAGCTGGGCGGCGATCAGAACGATCGCAAGTGTCATGCCCTTCCGGATCAACCCTTTCCAGCCGGCACGGCTTTCCAGTCTTCCGGTCTCGGTCTTCTTGGAATTGTGGAAGACAGCCGCCACGATCAGCCCGGAAATATAGTCCACGGCCATGGCAATGACAAGGAAAGACATTCCCTGTGTCCATCCGCCATACGCCTGGGCAATCATCGCACACGCTGTCGCGATCAGCACTTCCGCACCGGAAAGCTTCGGAACGAACTCATTCCAAAGCTTTGCGATAAAGTTTTCCATAGCGGTAGCCCTCACTGAACGATGCAGTCGCTCTTTCTGACTGCACCCATGACGACTCTGCCAGCGTTGAAGACGACTCTGTCTCCATTGATCTGTGTGACAGTGTAGATCGTGTTATAAACTTTTGCGGCGAAGCCTACACGCTTGCCGTACTGCATCGCGCCGTTGCGGATCCTGATTCTGGATCCGACCTTCACGGTCTTCACGGCTGTGGCTGCTGTCAGATACTGGCTGTACACATGGCCTGTGTAGCTCTTGCCGTTGTATGTTGCGATCACATACATCCACTTGTATGATCCCGCTGCAGTGTAGTAACCATAGCACTGGCACTTCGTGCCTTTCGGCAGAACGGCATAAGAAGCGTAATCGGTTGACGGGCCTTTGCGGATGTTGACGTTTGCGGTTGTTGTGTAAGCTCCCGCCAGGCTGGCGTTGAAGGACTTAGCTGCACCAAGCCCGTTGTTTTTCGGCGCCGGTGCGACCGAGCTTACAAACTTATCATTGTAGATGAAACCTTCGAGCTGCTGGCCATAGATCGAATACGGCGGTTTCAGCAGAGTCGTAAAGAATCTGGTCCCGCCGTAGTTGCTCTGCGCGACGAGGATGGATCCGTCCGCATAGATTGCAACGACGATACCGACATGGCCGCAGCCGTCGTTCCCATTCCAGTGAGCGCCCTGCCTCCAGCAGATTACAGCACCGAGCTTCGGCGTGGTGCCGGTTTTCATGCCGTTGGCTTTCGCCATGATCAGCCAGTCTTCGGCGTTGCATCTCGGAATCCTTGCGTCCGCCTTGATACCAGCTTCTTCAAGGAGTGCACCGTAGGCGTAACCGACGCAGTTAGGCAGGCAGCTGTTGCCGCTGATCTTGATGCAGAGGTTATAGCCGCCGCCATCTTTGTGAATGTAGTACAGATTTGTTGTTGACGGCGCTGTGGATCTGAGTCCGCTGGAATCTCCGATGCCTTCAGGCAGCACATCGGGATCCTGATCAGGATACTCGATGATGGCACCATCGAGAAGCAGAGCTTCCTCAACGCCCGACAGAGTCACCTCTGTCTGCACAGTGTTTTCAAGTTCGCTCATGATATCGTTTTCCTTTCTTTGATATAAAAAACAGATCATTCGCTGATCCGTTTTTTAATATCTTCAAGCCTCGCTTCATATACTTCTGTATCGTGATACATGTGGAGCAATGTGACGAGCTCATCCACCATGGCGGTCAGATCGCTGATAATCGCCGACTCCGCCACGGCTACCTTCTGCCAGTCGACCTCAGACATCACTCCACCAGCTTCCACCCGGCAGGATATGCCGACGGTGACCAGACATTTCCGTCGATAATCGACTCGTAAATGTGGCCGTCGAATCTAACCTGATCGCCGATCATGTATGGGTTCGTGCTGTCCGGCTGTTCCCAGTCGGGAATCTCTGTCTGCTGGCCTTCCTCATCCGTAGGAATGAGAACCTTGGCAAAAAGCGACGCAGCAACGTCCGGAGTCCAGTCTGCCTGCGATGTGTGAGCCTGCAGAACGTTATAGACCACACCGTTGTACTTGACTCTATCGCCTGCCTGATATCTCGTATTTGCCGCCCAGGACTTAATGAATGCAGTATACGATACAGCGTCCTCATCCGGCATATCGCTGACCATCTTCCGCAGTAATGCGCCTAACTGTTTAGCCTGTCCTCTTGTGATCATGATTCACCTCCGAAGATGATACGGAATGCTTCCTCTGCGCTGATCGGCGTATTATCCAGAACGTCCGGATCCACTTCTTCGGGATCCGGATCGTCGGCCGGCTCAACATAGTCCGGCGTCTGGGCGGCCTCGATCTGCTCTTTCAGCGCAAGATATTCAGCTTCCTCTTCAAACTTTTTAAGCTCAACCGTGTCATACCCGGCACGGTCTGCAAAGACGTAGATGACAGAAGCGTCCGAACTTAAAACACCGACCGCTTCGTCTGCGATCGGTGTCCTTAAGAACATGTTGAGCCCTGCATCAAATTTGACATAGACGATATCCTCGTCGCTGAATACATCGACGATTTTGCCGTCCTTAATAGCTTTGAAATACATACGCGTCCAAGTCCTCTCTGATAAATAGCTGCCTGTAGAGCCGATCCATATTCTGGATTGAATGCCAGGCCATAAAGTGCTCAGCATATGACCGCCAACTCTGATATGAGTGATATACATCGGCCGCTGTCATGATGCCATCATCGTATTTCTTCCTGAATTTCTTCAGCTTCTGCCTTTGTTTAACAATAGATCTCTTATAGATCTTCTTGATCACTTTCCCGGACGGCGTGAGATAGATCCGCGCCTTCAACCAGGTGAATCCGTGCGAGAGCTTCACGATCTGAGTCTTCTTCTCATTCAGCTCTGCACCGACCTGCCGGCAGTATTCTCTGATGATATTCAGGAAGATTTTTAGTTTGTATTTGTTATCAAAAATAATGTAGCCGTCATCCATATAGCGGCCGTAATACTTGACCTGAAGCTTATCTTTAATAATGTGATCCAACTCATTCATTGACAGCAGTGCGAGTGTCTGGCTGACCTGTGAGCCAAGTCCGAGACCCTTTTCGCCGAAACAATCAATGAAGTGATATGTAAGTTTCAGCACGTCCGGGTCCTCGATCCGTTTGGCCAGCTCAGTCTTCAGCTGCTCATGAGATACATTATCAAAGAAGTGATGATAATCGAAAAGCAGGATATAACCTTCTGAGCCATATTTCCGGTAATAACGCTGCAGATGGCAGATCATCCGGTCCATAGCGAAGTGATATCCTTTGTTCTGAATTGACGCGCCGGAATCATAGATGAAAGATGATTCTATGATCGGCACCAGAGCGTAATCACACAGACAGCGCTGCACGACGCGCTCCTGGATCTTTACAGAGCGGATATGCCGCTTCTTTCCTCTCTCATAAAGATCGAAGTCATAAAACCCAAGGCTGCGGAAAGTTCCGTCAAGAAGAGCGCTTCGTGTTCTGGACAAATAAACCGGCGCTTTAAGGATGTAATTCTTTGTAGATCCCTTCCAGCGAACACCAAGGCAACACTTTTTATAAGCATTGAACATATGGCTGTACGAAAAAACACGTTCAAAAGAGAGAAGCTTTCTCTTTCTCTTGGCGTCCCTCT
>JAFTFP010000016.1 GCA_017449485.1 Lachnospiraceae bacterium | reverse complement strand
CCGCAGGCGGCTCGGCCAAGATGGCGAGAAACCGCATGTATCAGGCCATTTTGCCTATCCGGGGCAAAATTCTGAATGTCGAGAAGGCTTCCATTGACAAGGTTCTGGCCAACGCAGAGATCAAAACCATGATCAATGCCTTCGGCTGCGGCTTCTCAGAGGGCTACGGCAACGACTTTGACATCTCGAAGCTGCGCTATGACAAGATCATCATCATGGCCGATGCGGATGTGGACGGTGCTCATATCTCAACGCTGCTGCTGACGCTGTTTTACCGCTTCATGCCGGAACTGATCTACGAAGGGCATGTCTATGTGGCGATGCCGCCGCTCTACAAGGTGGTTCCTTCCCGGGGCGAGGGCGAGTATCTCTATGATGATTTTGCCCTGGCAAAATATCGCAAAACCCACAAGGGAAGCTTTACGCTGCAGCGCTACAAGGGACTGGGCGAGATGGATCCGGAGCAGCTGTGGGAGACGACGCTGGATCCCGCAAGACGCAGACTCCGGCTCGTTCAGATCGAAGATATCCGGATGGCAAACGAGACGACAGAGCTCCTGATGGGGGTGGAGGTTCCGCCGAGAAAAGCCTTTATTCACGCCCACGCGACCGACGCAGAGATCGATGCCTGAGCGTGAGAAGACAGGCACAGCAATATAGATTAACCGGTGACAGAGAATGAGTAAAAAAGACGACAAGAATCAGATGAATCTGACAGACTATATGAGCGGCATGGATGACTCGATCATCAAATCTGAGTATTCCGAGCTCATGCAGAAATCCTACATTGATTACGCCATGAGCGTCATCATTGCCAGAGCACTGCCGGATGTGCGCGACGGCCTCAAACCGGTACAGCGCCGCACCCTCTATGACATGCAGCAGCTGGGGATTCATTCTGACAAGCCGTACCGCAAGAGTGCGCGTATCGTGGGTGATACCATGGGTAAGTTCCATCCCCACGGCGATGCGTCCATTTATGATGCGCTGGTGGTGATGGCACAGGACTTCAAGAAAGAGCTTCCACTGGTGGACGGCCACGGCAACTTCGGCAACATCGAAGGAGACGGCGCCGCTGCGATGCGTTACACGGAAGCGCGACTGCAGAAGATCACTGAAGATGCCTTTCTTGCAGACCTGGATAAGGACATTGTCGACTTCATTCCGAATTTTGACGAAACGGAAAAGGAACCGGCTGTACTGCCGGTCCGGATTCCGAACTTCCTGATCAACGGCTCCGAAGGAATTGCCGTCGGTATGGCGACTTCGACGCCGCCGCACAACCTGGGAGAAGTCATTGACGCTGAAATCGCCTTGCTGGATAATCCTGAACTTACCAGCGAGCAGCTGATGAAATATGTCAAGGGACCTGATTTCCCCACGGGCGGCATCGTCACCAACAGCGATGAGCTGGCGGAGATCTACCGGAGCGGCTCAGGCAAAATCAAGATCCGCGGCAGGATTGAGGTGGAAAAGGGCAAGAACGGTCATAAGAATCTGGTGATCACGGAGATTCCCTACACCATGATCGGCGTAGGTATCAGCAAGTTCCTGCAGGATGTGGCAGCCCTTTCCGAGAACAAGACCACGCAGGATATTCTGGATATTTCCAACCAGTCCTCCAAGGAGGGCATCCGGATCGTCATCGAGCTGCGCAAGGATGCGGACGTCGAGAATTTCAAGAATATGCTCTATAAGAAGACGCGGCTGGAAGATACCTTCGGAGTCAATATGCTTGCGATTGCGAACGGGCGGCCCGAGACCCTCGGACTCAAGGAAATTCTTGAAGAGAGCATTCACTTCCAGTATGAGCTGCAGACCCGGAAGTACAACAACCTGCTGAAGAAAGAACAGGATCGGCGCGAGATTCAGGAGGGCCTGATCAAAGCCGTCAACGTGATCGATCTGGTAATCGAAATCCTCCGGGGCAGCAAGAACCGCGAAATGGCCAAGAACTGCATGGTGAAGGGCGAGACGGACGGGATTCAGTTCAAGTCCCGCCAGTCCAAGGCCATGGCTGCACAGCTGCTGTTCACAGAGTGGCAGGCGGATGCGATTCTGGAGATGCGCCTGTATAAGCTGATCGGTCTGGAGCTGGACGCACTTGTGAAGGAGCACGAAGAGACGGTCGCGAATATTTACCGCTATGAGGATATTCTCGAAGAGCACGACTCCATGACGGACGTGATCCGCAGCGAGCTGCTGGCGTATAAGAAGAAATATGCCGTTCCGAGAAGGACGGAAATTACGAAGGCCGAGGAAGCCGTCTTCACGGTCAAGGCGCCGGAGGAGAAGGATCTCCTGTGTCTGGTGGACCGCTTCGGCTATGCCAAGACCATGGATGCCTCCATGTATGAGAAAAACAGGGAAGTCATCGATGCGGAATTCCGCTTCCACTTTATCTGCAAGAGCACGGGCAAAATCTGTGTCTTTACCAATGTCGGCAACCTGCATACCATCCGGGTACAGGACATTCCGAACGGCAAGCTGAAGGACCGCGGCATTCCGATTGATAATATCAGCAATTACAGCAGCGACAAGGAGACGGTGGTCTATATTACAAGTCAGTCGTCTCTGAATCTGTACAGGCTGCTGTTCGTCACGAAGAATGCGATGATGAAAATTGTGAGCGGCGGTGAATTTGACGTCACCAGACGTATGGTGGCAGCTACGACGCTGAATGAAGGCGACGAGCTGATCTGTGTCCTGGCGCTGACGGATCAGCAGACCGTTGTGCTGCAGTCCAGAAACGGCTTCTTCCTGCGCTTTGCCATTGATGAAGTGCCGGAAAAGAAGAAGGGCGCTGCCGGCGTGCGGGGAATGAAGCTTGCAGATCAGGATGAACTCGCTGCGGTTCATTTTACCGGTCCATCGGAAGCCAATGCCATTGAGTATCATGATAAAATGTTGGAAATCAACCGGCTGAAGATTGCCGGACGGGACGGAAAGGGAACAAAACAGAAATGAGAGTCATTGCAGGCAGTGCCAGAAGACTGATCCTGAAAACGCCGGAGGGTCTGAACACCCGCCCGACACAGGACCGCATCAAGGAAACACTGTTCAACATGATCCAGACGCAGGTACCCGGATCGGTTTTCCTGGATCTGTGCGCGGGCAGCGGCGGCATCGAATTGAGGCGCTCTCACGCGGAGCAAGACGCGCTTATTTTGCCGAGAACGGCCGGGAAGCTGCCAGATGTATTCAGGAAAATCTTCATACGACACATTTTGAAGAAAGCGGAACCCTTCTGAAGATGGATGTGCTCAATGCACTGCATCACATCCATGAGAAGGAAGCGGATATTATTTATCTTGATCCGCCCTATGAGTCGGATCTGGGCATGCAGATCCTGTACGCACTCGGGAACGCGCCGTTTGTCACAGACAATACGATGATCATCGTGGAGACCGCTCTGGACACGGATTATTCCGGCGCGGAGGAGGCAGGACTGGAGCTGCTGCGTGAGAAAAGATACAAGACGAACCGGCATCTGTTCTTTAAGAAAAAGGCGCAGGAATAAGAGCTTCAGCGGGTTAATT
>JAFTFP010000168.1 GCA_017449485.1 Lachnospiraceae bacterium | reverse complement strand
CACCCCTGAGTTCGATCAGGTTCTTCAGCTCATCTACCGTGATGAAATTATTATCCAGAACTCCGAGAATTTCATCCAGAATCAGGATGTCGCACTCACCGGTTACCAGAACTTTTCTGGCGTAGTGGAATCCGTTGCGGATATTTTCCTTTTCTTCTTCACGCTGCTCCGGCGTGCGCTCATCGTCCGCCGCATCGCATTTCTCAAAGCGGAACACCCGGATCTCCGGCTCCAGCCGGTGCAGCAGTTCCGAATCCGCCAGCCCCCTGCCCTTCAGAAACTGAATGACAATACATTTCTTTCCATTCAGCGACTCACGAAGTGCAATTCCGATTGCTGCAGAAGACTTTCCGCGGCCGTCACCGGCAAATACTTTTACTTTCCCGTCTGCCATTTTGTAACCTCCCGGATTATCAGCATTATAAGCATTTCAGCCATAAACCTGTGCTACATAGATGCCATAAAAGGATTTTCATAAAAATACCACTTTTTTATTAAATTGTACACATTTTCTAATTTCAGAATTACTCTGCGGCCCTTCTTGCCTTGACCTCTTCCGCGATCTCCTCAACCTTTTCATCCGTCAGGATATACTTTTTCTTAAACCAGAAGAAAGCGAAAATCAGGCCCGCGATGGGAATCAGCGTCATGGTCATGCGCAGGCCCGCCTTGGAGCTCTGGCTGACAGACTCCGAGAAATCCACGACCTGCTGCGCTTCCGTAGTGGACTCGGAGGACAGGGAGAAGACCTGCAGCGCGATCGAGGCGATCAGCGCCGAGACGCCCGAGGCCAGCTTGACGACGAAGGTCTGCATGGAGAAAATAACGGATTCGTCGCGGCGGTTGTTCTTCAGCTCGCCGTAATCCACCGTATTCGCCAGGAAGACTGTGGTCAGCACTGTCAGCATGCCGTTGGCCGCGACGATGAAGAAGCCCGGAATGACCAGAAGCATGACATTGCTCATATTTGTGAACGCGAGTACCAGCAGCACTGCATAGCCGATGACCGCCATGCCTAAGCAGATATAGTACATCTTCAGCGTGTTGAAGAACTTTCTCAGCAGCGGGAACAGCAGCATCATGGACAAAATCTGGATACCGCCGCCGAAGGTGTTGAACAGCGTGTAGCTGTTGTACCAGCCGGTTCCGCCGAAGTCGTATTTGAAGAAATAGATGACCAGGTTGGAAGTGATGTAGACCGAGCAGTTGATCAGGACGATCGCAACGACAACCGCCATGGTCTGATCGTTCTGCAGCAGTGCGCGGAACATCTGACCGACGGAAGTCGTCTCCATGTTGACCGTGGACTCTTCCTTGATGTTCACGCAGGTCAGCGTGATGAAGATCACAAACAGTACTGCGATGATCAGTGCAAAATATTTGAAGCCAAGCCGCTCCACAGTCTGGGCACCGGCATCCGGTCCGCCTGCCATCCGGCCGAGCGCCTGCACGGCGATCATGGTGACAATTGTGACGATGGCGCTGCCGACGCCTGCGCAGGATCTGGCAAGCGTGGTCAGATTCTCACGCTCCTTGCCGCCCTCGGTGAAGGCCGGAATCATCGACCAGTACGGAATATCCATCATCGTATACGTTACGCCCCAGAGGATGTAGGTGATGGCTGCATAAGCAGTGAGGCCCTTTACATCCAGGGTCGGCGGTGCCGCAAACATGACAAAGAGCACGACGGCGTTTGTGATCGTACCGATCATCAGCTAGGGCCGGAACTTGCCCCATTTCGTCCTTGTCTTCGCGACAATCACGCCCATGATCGGGTCGTTGAACGCGTCAAAGACACGCGCAGCCATCAGAATCACGCCCATCGCGATGGCGCTGACGCCGAGAATATCCTGGAAGTAATACAGCACATAGCTGGCGGACAGCATATAGACCATGTCCTTGCCGACCGCGCCGAGGCCGTATGAAACCTTCTCTTTTCCCGTTAATCCCCGTTTTGTTTCCATTTCAATAATCCCCCTTTAAGCGCCGGGCTCTGTTTTATGTCCGGTAAGACTATACTGCTGCCGTTCCGTGTCTTTCCCCGGTGACGACATGCCCATATATTATACACGATCCACCGTGCGTTTGCGATAAATCTCAGCAGCCGCCTGCAGCTGTGCGATCCGGGCCTTAAAAAACATCCTGTAGCCCTCGCAGAAATAATTGCGGCCGTCCTCCCCTTCCCGGGTCAGCCGGCTCCGGTAGCAGCCGTTCCGGCATAGCCGGAAGTATGGACAGCTTCTGCAGATTTCCGGAATCACGCGGGAGCGTTCCACAAATGACAGCTCTTTCCGGCGGTCATAGATCTCCGGCAGTCGGTCTGTATTCAGATTGCCGAGGCAGAATTCGTCGAGCGCGTAAAAATCGCACGGATAGACACTGCCATCGGCTTCAATCACATTCTGCATGTCACAGAAGCCGCGTTGTTCACAGGATTCCGGCGGATAGCCGAGGAGAATGCCGATGTAGTTTTCAAACTGCCGGATGTAAGGCTGTGTTCCAGACAGAAGTTCCGCGTACCATAGATCGAACAGCTCAATGAGGAACCGGCCGTACGTCTGTGGCAGCAGTGAGTACTCCCTTCGTCCCCGCGCTTCATCGATCGGGTCAAGACAGGTGATAAACTGAAGATAATTCCAGCCGCGAGCCCGGTAAGCCGGATAGATTTCCCGGATGCGCTCCGCAGTCAGGCGGTGCACAACTGTCAGAATGTTGTAGTCCACGCCATACTGATCCATAAGCTCCGCCGCATGCAGTACGTGAGCATAGCTGTTGCCGCCGTCGTTTCCGTGCCGGTACCGGTCATGAATTTCTTCGACTCCGTCAACTGAGAGTCCGACGAGGAAGCGATGTTCCGCAAACAGTTGTGCCCACTCCTCATCGATGCCGTATCCGTTCGTCTGCAGTGCGATCCGGATCTGCGCGTGGTTTTTGTTGTATTTGTTCAGGAATTCCACGGCACTGCGAAAGAAATCAATGCCGCACAGGGTGGGCTCACCGCCCTGAAAAGCAATTGAGTACGCCTCCTGTGCCTGCATCAGCGTCCGCTTGATGACATTCCGGAGGGTCTCGATGGACATCAGACCATATGACGCTGTCCTGCGCTTCGCCGCTTCATCGCAGTAAAAGCAATAATCACAGTGCATGTTGCAGCTGCCGGAGGCAGGTTTGATCAGCACGCCGACACCTTTCATCGTTTCACTCATTTCAGGACTTCTCCCCGCAGAATGACGGCCTGCAGTTCCAGCGCCGGACTCTGCCTGAGCAGGATGATATTGCCGGCCTTGCCGGGTTCGATGGAACCATAACGCGCATCCTCTCCGATCGCGCGCGCCGCGTTGATGGTCGCGGCCGCAATGGCCTGTTCGAGCGGAATGCCCATTTCCAGCACCGCCGTGCGCAGACAGTCCGGCAGGTTCGTGACGGAGCCGGCGATGGCCTGGTTCTCTGCCAGCCGGCACTCCTTTCCCTTCTTGCGGGCTTCCAGCCCGCCGAGTACATAAGAGCCGTCCGGCATCCCCGTCGCGCGCATGCTGTCGCTGATCAGGACGATCCGCTCCGGGCCGAACAGCTTAAATGCCGCGCGCACCATCATGGGATGAATATGAACTCCGTCACAGATCATTTCGGCATAAACATGCGGGCTCTCGGCAGCCGCGCCGACAACACCGGGATCCCGGTGCGACAGCCCCGTCATCGCGTTAAACAGATGCACCGCGTGACAGGCCCCTGCATCAAAAGCCCGCTTCGCCGCCGTATAATCCGCTCCGGTGTGTGCCAGAGAGATGCGGACCCGGTCCTTCATCTGTGCGATAAACGATTCAAAATCCGGATTCTCCTCGGGTGCGATGCCGATCAGCTTGACGAGCCCCTCCGAAGCATCCAGAAACTGCTGCGCGGTCTCTGCGTCGCAGTGCAGAATATACTGCTCATTCTGTGCGCCTTTTTTCAGATGACTGATAAACGGCCCCTCCATGTTGAAGCCGATCAGTCCGGCCGTACCGCCGGTCCCCTGTGCAGCGGACCGCTGCCCGGTTTCCCGCTGTCTCGCTTCCTGCTGCCGCCGTGCGAACTCCGCGCCGGTCTTCAGAATCCCGCACAGTTCCTTCACCGGCAGGGTCAATGTCGCGGGACAGATCGATGTGACACCGATCGAAGCCTCATATGCGGCAATCGTCTCAAAGGCTTCCGCCGTGCCGTCGCACACATCCTGCCCCATCGCTCCGTGAAAATGAATATCAATCAGTCCCGGAATCGCATAACAGCCGCTCCCGTCCACGATCTCTTCGCCGGGCAGAAGGGGATATTCTTCCGCGGGCTCTTCGCCGGGGACTGTCTGATTTTGCGAGACCGCAGTGAAAACACCGTCCCGTATGACAATGTCCTCTCCTGTATGAAACTGAAGATCCGGTCCGAAAACCGATGCATTCCGGATAATCATTTGAATCTCCTTTTAATATGTTCTGGAGGCCAGCATCGCAAAATACAGGACCATCTCCCGTTTTTCTTCCGGTACGGTCTCCTGAATCAGTCTGACCATGTGCTCCACACCGACCTGCCGGTCCTCATCACAGATTCCATGCAGGTGATCACCGACCGCCGCCTTTTCTTCAGATGAAGCAAAACGTGTCAGAACGCGGTACATGTTGACGGCGCTCTTTTCCCACTCATATTCCGCAAATCCGGTGGGAATCCCGTCTGTCTTCTCCGCTTCCCGCAGGCGCCGGATCTCTTCTTCACTCACTTCGCCCTCCGCCGGAAGTCCGTAGAGTGCATACCGCTCCGCGGGGGCGTCGTCCCTGTGCATCAGCCGCAGCATCGCGTTGGCCAGCTCCGTCTCTTTCTTAATATCGACGATCGGATTCTCCTGGCGCGGATCCGCCTGCAGATCGAAAAGCAGGGTCCCGAAATTGGCGGCGCTGTTCGAAAAAGGCTGTGCATGAATCTTCAGGACGCGGCAGCCTTTGGTAAAGCTGAACGGCTCCCGGAGTTCAAACCCGGCGAGCTCTTCAGGCGGGAAGCGCCGGTCCATGTGTGTGGGCATCAGCGTGTAATTGTACAGCAGATCGTCCCGTACCGGTGCTTT
>JAFTFP010000167.1 GCA_017449485.1 Lachnospiraceae bacterium | reverse complement strand
GGATTGGAGACGATCTCCTCGCCGCACTCTCTGGCAGCCTTCGGATACTCTGCGTTGATGACCTGGTTGGCTGCATCTTCATAGAAGACGCCTGCGCCGTAAACCTGCTCGATCATCTTTCTGGGAGCTTTTCCCTTACGGAAGCCGGGCATTGCAATGCGGCTCTTCTCACGGTTGTAAACAGCGTTGACCGCCTTATCGAATTCCTCAAAACTCACTTCGATGGTGAGCTTCGCCATATTGTTGTCCAGTTTTTCTACTTTTACACTCATTTCTTAAGCTCCTCTGATAGATTTTCCTCGATTTCGTCGGAAATTACAGATCCCGAACACAGCTATTTAGTATACCATACTGATCCGACTATTTTCAATATGTTTTGGCAACCTCCGGATCCGATGCATCCGGGGCAAAATCCGGCTTCAGCCGCAGAATTGCGCAGCATCGGCAAAATCCGGCTCACCCCAGCTGTACTGACTTACAGAAGGAAAGTCCCGCATCGGTCTCCGCCGAGATGACGATGGGCGTCTTGGCCGCCGCGGCCCGGATGTAGGCAATCGCCTGGTCACGCTCCGCCTCGTCAAAACCCGCAAAGGGCTCATCGAGCACCAGCACGTCGGACGGAATGATGCACGCCCGCACGATGCAGACCTTGCGCCGCATCTTCGGCGAAAGCGTGCGCACCGGCTGGTCCAGCACCTCCGCCGGCAGGAGCTTCTCCAGCTCCTCCCGCGCCACGCGCTCCGAGAGCTTGGCATTGACCATGGCCACATTTTGCACCGCCGAAAAGTTCTCGCACAGGCGGTCCTCCTGGAACACGACGCCCGCGTTCACCCGGTCATATTTGTAATCGCCCAGCAGGTTGATCTGGCCGCTGTCCGGCTTAATAATCCCCAGGATCAGGTTCAGCAGCGTGGTCTTGCCGCTGCCCCCCGGCCCCGTCACCGCATAGGCGGATTCATCGCTGATCAGCAGAGACAGGTCTTTTAAAACCTGTTTGCCGTCATATGCTTTGCTGATATTCAGTACTTCGATGGTCATTTTCTTCTCAACCCTCCATCCAGCGGTTTGTGCGGCCGACGATCTTCAGAACCAGCACCACCAGCTTCTCGCAGACAAGGCTCAGAATCGTCACTGCCGCCGTATAGGCGAAAACTTCGTCCGGCGCGTGATTTGCGGCCGCACCGGCCAGGCCTGCTCCGACCGAGCCCACAGCGGCGGCAACCACCTCCGCAGCGACGCCGCACTTCCAGCACAGGCTCATCGCATCCCCGGCGATCTTTGCCAGCACCGGGTACACGCCCGGCATCGTCACGTAGCGCATTCTTGAGGTCTGCGGTATCCGGAAGACGTCCGCCATCTCAGTGAGCAGCGGATCCACCGCCTTCATTCCCTCCGCGGCGCCCGCATACAGCGCAGCCATCGCTGTCAGGAAGCAGATCAGAAATGCGTAGGAGCCGCCTCCGCCCAGGGCCAGCAGCACCGTCACAATCGTCGCCGCAGGCAGCGTCTTTAAGACCTGCATCAGCGGTGCGAGGATCTCACCGATGATTACGATGCGGCTCGCAGCCAGCGACAGCGCGATGCCAACCACGCTGCCCAGCACAAATCCGCTCAGGATCCGACCGAAGCTGCGCATCACATTTCCGGCAAAATCCGGCCCGCCAGCGAGCTGAATGATCGACTTGATGGTTTCAATCGGCCCGGGAAGTCCGATCCTGCTCCGCAGAAAGATCGAAGCAAGCTGCCAGACCACCAGCCAGCCGGCAGTCATTACGATGGTTTGAATGCCTTTTCCCTTTTCATTCATGATGTCTGTCCCTTTATATGAAAAATAATTTTGAAATCTTACTCTGAATCCTGGTCTGAGTTCTGCTCTGAAGCCTGGTCTGAGCTCTGCCCTGAAATATAGTAGAAATCCCCGCCGGGCAGTTCGCCGCCCACAGCGCTCTCGC
>JAFTFP010000166.1 GCA_017449485.1 Lachnospiraceae bacterium | reverse complement strand
CCGTACCAGGTATTCAGGATCACCTGCTCACGGCTGGTGATGTTGAAAGCGACACAGGTCTCGGAGTTGAGACCGAGTGCCTCATAGTTGTCAACCTTCGCCTTGGAAGCGGTGTAGACAACGAAGTCAGGCTCGAAGACAGCCAGCTCTTCCTCAGACGGCTGGATGAACATGTTCTTGACGAAATGTGCCTGCCATGCAACTTCCATCACGAAGCGGATCGCCATGCGGGTGTCCTTGTTCGCGCCGCAGAAAGCATCCATGACAAACAGTCTCTTTCCGGAGAGCTGCTTCTGAGCCATTGCCTTAACCTGTGCCCAGACTTCCTCGCTCATCGGATGGTTGTCGTTCTTGTAACCCTCGGTAGTCCACCAGACGGTGTCCTTGGAGTTCTCGTCCATGACAATGTATTTGTCCTTGGGCGAACGGCCGGTGTAAATACCGGTCATCACGTTGACTGCGCCGAGCTCAGTCATCACACCCTTGTCAAAACCTTCCAGCTCCGGCTTCATTTCTTCCTCAAAAAGGAATTCATAAGAAGGGTTGTGGATGATCTCGGTCGCGCCGATGATACCATACTTTTCCAGATTCAGATCTGCCATACTGTTTAACCTCTTTCTTTTATATAGAATGAATCAGGTGAATAATTTCCAAACACATTATACATATTTAACTGACAAAATCAATAAAAAGCGTTCCGCGAACATGTAAAATCAGGAATGGCTGAGGGACGTGCGGCCGTATTTTGCCAGTTCATAAAAAATTACGGCGCTCGCCGCCGCCACATTCAGTGAGTCCACGCCGCGCTGCATTGGGATACGGACAATGTAATCGCTCTCCCGGAGGGTCTGATCACACAGGCCGTCTCCCTCCGCGCCGAGCAGCACTGAGAGGCGCTCTTCCCGGGAAAGCCGCGCGTCGTCCGGACTGACCGGCTCGCCGGACAGCGCCATCGCCGCCGTGCAGAATCCCAGTTCATGCAGCAGCTCTACTTCGCTCCCTGCTTCACCGATATAGGTCCAGGGAATCTGCAGCGCCGTGCCCATGCCGACCCGCAGGGCCCGCCGATACAGCGGATCGCTGCACTCCCTCGTCAGCAGCACCGCTTCCATGCCCAGCGCCGCCGCGCTCCGGATGATGGCGCCGACGTTGGCGGGATTGGTGACATTCTCCAGCACGGCGATCCGGCGCATTCCTTGGGTCAGTGCGCCGGCCTCCGGCAGCTTCTTTCTGCGCATGGCGCAGAGCACCCCTCTTGTCAGGGCATATCCTGTCAGCTGATTGATGACCTCCAGCTGTGCCGTGTAGATGGGAATATCGCCGCATCGCGCCGGCAGATCAGCCGCATCCGACTGTAGCCGCTTTTTCTCAACCAGAAGTGAAACCGGCTCAAAGCCTGCATCCAGCGCCCGGCGGATCACCATCGCGCTCTCCGCAAGAAACAGCCCCGGCTCCGGTTCATCGTAGTGCAGCAGCTGCGTCTCGTTCAGACGCGCATACACGTCCAGACGCGGATCGTCAAAATCCGTAATCTCCAGAATGTTCATGACGCCGCGTCCGTCCCCTCGCCGGCATCAGCTCCCTCGCTGAAGAAGGAAAGAATCCGCGCAGCCCAGTCCTTCGTCTCCTCATAGAGTCCGTGTCCGAGCGAAGGGTACATGTGCAGCAGCGCGCCCGGAATCCGCGCCGCGATCTCCCGGGAGGCCTCCGGCCCTACGATCCGGTCGAGTTCTCCGCCCAGCACCAGCACCGGGCAGGCAATATTCTGCAGCTGTTCCAGTGCGTCATGGTTCTTGCAGGACTGCGCCTCGATCAGAAAGCGGGTGAACGCCTTCGGCTTTCCGACAAAATTCAGCAGCGGATAGGCCTTTCTCGCCTTCTCCAGATACTTGCCGGTGTACATGTTTTCCGAGGTGTCGACCATCAGATCGTGATAACGCTTCTCCTTAGCCATCGCCATCCAGCGATTCACATTTTGCTCAATCAACGGATTGCAGCGGGCGCTCGTCACCGTGAGCACCAGCTTCCGGACCCGTTCCGGCGCCAGCAGCGAGAGGTGCTGGGCAATCATGCCGCCCTGGGAGACACCGATGATGTCTGCCTTTTCTATGCCGAGGCTGTCCATGGCTTCGATGATATCCCGCGCCATGTCCGCCGTTGTATAGCCTTCTTCCAGCTCATTGATCCGGCTGAAGGCATAGACTGTGTGGTTTCTCGCAAATTCTTCGTACATCATGGCGAACCCGGCCGCTGCGCCCTTCACTGTGCGCAGTCCGTCGCCGAGTCCGGGAATCATAATGATCACATCCGGCCCGGTTCCGTACGAGATATAATCCATCGTGCGGGATCCGAGCCGGAGCAAACCGTTTTTAGCGTGATGAAACATGTTTTGTCCTTACTCTGTTTAGTGTTATGTGCCGGTTAATCCGCGTCTTATAAAGCTTCTTATAAAGCTTCTTTTATGTTCTGCTCTCCAGTCCGAATTCCTCCGGCAGGAATCTCGGGCAGACGCTTTCTTTCGTCGCGATGACGGCGGAGGCCAGCCGCGTGCCGATGTTGCAGGCCTCTCTCAGGGTTTTGCCGTACGTCAGGCCGATAGCGACGCCGGCGAAAAACGCGTCGCCGCAGCCGGTCGTGTCCACACATTCCACCTTCATGGCCGGAACATATCCGCTCTCACCCGTGCTGTCCGCGTAAACAGCGCCGTTGCCGCCCAGCGTGACCACCATTTTCTGCAGCTGGGCCAGACGGACCTTCTCGGCGATCACCGGCTGCAGGGCCGGCCCCGCTTCCTCCTTGTAGACTTCGGAAAAGAGCAGTCCCGCCTCCTGGCAGTTGCAGACAACACAGCTGATATACTTCAGCAGATCCCTGCGCTCCATGGCGATGGACATGTTCGTGACCGGCGAATACACCTTCTTGCCGTAGCGCTGCGCCAGCTCCAGCACCTTTTTCAGGATCGACGTATCGATGTCGATCTCGACCACAATGCTGTCCGCATTCGAGAACATCTCATCACCGTGTTCCTCCAGAATCTCCAGAATCGGCATCAGATCCGGGCGCTTGCTGATCGAGGCGACGACGTCGCCGGTGCTGTCGAAAATGGCGAGCCATGTGCCCAGTCCATCTGATGTTCTCCTGACAAAATCCGTGTTCACGCGATGCCGCGCCAGCTTGGCCAGCACGTCTGTGCTGGTGCCGCTCTCATCCACAACGCTGACAAAAGACGGCCGCAGCTCGACGTTTCCAATGTCCTCGGCGATATTCCGGCAGACGCCGCCGTGGGTCTGAATGACGCGGCCCGCGTTGCGTCCGCCCGGAATATAAAGACCGTCCGGATAGCCCTTAATATCAACAAATGTTGCCCCGATTACAAGTATTCCCCGACTCAACTGATCACTCCATTCCGGCTCCCGCCTTGTTTACTTACTGAACTCATGGATCGTGTCGTCCAGCAGCGGATTCTCATCCAGTGATGCGCGCGCATCCTTATCGAAAGTGCACTGAATCAGCCGGATTTTGGCCGTTCCGGAGAACAGATTTCCATTCAGTCTGGCAAAATCGCAGTCAATGAAGTCCACATTGCCGCCGTTTACTTCAAACATGGTGAATTCCTCGCAGTCATGGAAATCCGTGTGCATGAAGCGGATTTCGTAGACGTCGGCGAGCGCTGCGCAGCCATAGGTGCAGTCATGGATATCGCATCCGTTGATCCGGATCGAGCTGCAGCCCCTCATCTCGAACGCATAAGTGCCGCAGCCATACAGCTCACAGTTGTTGATGTCGGAATTCCAGCAGTCATGCATGGCCAGCACGTCGCCCTGGCAGTAGCCCTGTTCCTTCGTGTGACCCAGTACCAGATTGTCGAGGGTGATGCTTCCGCAGTCCACGAAGCTCAGGACATCCGCGTAGCGCGGCTCCACCACGATCTCGGCCGGATCCTCCGGATCCGCGGAGGTCAGTGTCAGGCCGTAATACTCGGAAAGGATGATGCCGTAGCCGTCATTGACATATTCTCTGTAGATACCGAAGCGGGAGCCCATCATTTCCTCTGACTCCCCTTCTGCTGCCTGCTCGCCCTCGCCGGCTTCCGGCTCCACATAGGACCAGTCCCAGATTTCCGGCTTGTTCTTCGTCTCCTCAAGCCACTCCGTGAGGTTATAGGTACCGGGCATCAGAACGATGGTGGTGTAATCATCGATGGCACTCATCAGCTCATCCACGTTTTCTACAACAACCAGATCCTTGTCCTGCTCCGGCTCTGTATCCTGATCCTTATCCGTCTTCTGATCCGTCTTGGAAGAATCGTCGGTGTCTACATCCGGATAATCCGACATGGAGACAGCAGAACCGGCTACGATCTTCTGAACCTCTTCGAGCGTAGGCGCCTTGTCCTTGCTCTTCTTGAATCTCATTTCAACTCCGGATGACTCTTCGGTGAGGATCAGTCTTTCCGCAACGATCTTATAGTCGAGCGGCTCGCCCTCAACCGTCAGCCGGCCGTCCTGCCACTCGATCTCCCGGTATTCGTCTGCAAAATAGAAAATACCGGTTCCGTCCTCATATAAGACAATGCCGCCGGAGATACCGGCCAGCTCCAGCACGTATGAATTCAGTTCCATTCCGTCTTCCAATGCGGAGTCCAGAACATAGTAGCCCGCATCCTTATACGTCGGCGCAGCTGTCCTGGATTTCGTCGTCGCAGCCTGAACCGAAAAGCCTGAAAAGACACAGCACAGCGCAAGCATCAGTGCAGCGGCGGCCGCAGCAGCTTTTTTCCATGTTTTCATATTTTGGCACCTCCCATCTTTTTCCTGAAACCCCGCGCTTTTCCTACGATAAATCGATCAGAAAGCGCTTATAAAAAACCCTATGACAATATTGTGGCATAGCCCGGACCTCCTGTCCATAGCGTAAAAATGTGCTATCATAACTTTGAATGCGGCACGGTAAAGCCGGCTCATCACGGGGGGGAAAATCATGAAAAAGAAAGACGGCGCACAGCTCTGGTTCATGGTCTGGGCACTGGGTCTGGCAGGCCAGCTGTGCTGGAACATGGAAAACCAGTGGTTCAACACCTTTGTCTATGCAAGGATCGCCAAGGATCCCACCATCATTTCCTGGATGGTGGCCATCTCAGCGGCTGCGACCACGTTCTCAACCTTCCTGTTCGGCTGCATCTCGGACCGGATCGGAAAGCGGAAAATCCTGATTTCCGTCGGGTATATTCTCTGGGGCATCTTCACGATTGTCTTCGGCCTGACACAGTATCTGATGCCCGGCTCGCCGGGCGTCGTCCTCACGGGTGTGGCGGCGGCCGTCGTGGCGGCAGACGCGGTCATGAGCTTCTTCGGCTCCATGGGCAACGACATCGGCTTCAACGCCTGGATCAATGACCATATGAACGACAACAACCGCGGGCAGCTGGGCGCCGCGCTCGCGACGCAGCCTGTCATCGGCACCATCGCCGGCACCGTCGTCGGCGGCATGCTGGTCGGCGCAGACAATCAGTATATGCGCCTGTTCCTGGTCATGGGCGGCCTGGTCATCGCGCTGGGCGTTCTCTCCCTGTTCCTGGCACAGGACGCGCCCGGTCTCTCCCCGTCCGTGAAGGGAAGCTTCTCCCACCAGTTCTTCAGCATATTCGATGTGCCGGCTTATTTAAAGCACCGCGAACTGGTCTGGGTCAACCTGACCCTGACTGTCTATTTCATCGCCTTCAATGTCTACTTTGTGCATCTGGGCAACTATATGATCTATTATCTGGGCTTTTCTGCCGATATGATGGGCTATATAGAAGGCCTGGGCCTGGCGGCGGCCATGCTGGTCACCCTGCCGGCGATCCGCCTGCTGAACGCGGGCCGCGCGCCGCTGCTGACAGCGGTTTCGGTCATTCTGAATTCCGTCGGGCTCCTGCTGATGGGCCTGCTGATCCGTCCGGACCGCGTCAATCCCGACTCTCTCTGGAACCCCCTGCTGATCGCGGGCGTTCTGCTCGTGGGCCTTGGCTACATTCTTTTTCTCCAGACCATTACTGTCTGGAGCAAGCAGCTCTATCCCGAGGATGCGCGGGGCCAGTTCGAAGGCATCCGGATTCTCTTCTTCGTTCTGATCCCCATGGTGGCCGCCCCGCTGATCTCCAATCCGATCATCAAGCGCAGCGGCGAGTTTGTGGACGAGAACGGCTTCACCGCCTACCTGCCCACCAACACTCTGTTTCTGGTCTCCGGCTTTCTGGTCTTGCTGACCTTCATCCCGCTTTACTTCGCATCGCAGGCCCGGAAGCAGGCAAAATAATCCTGCCGGCTACTGCACGGCCTCCTGCAGGCTTTGCGAGAGCGCGCGCATCCGCTCCCGGGTGTCCGGATCGGCGAGCTTATTTACCTGTCGGTCGTAGGTAAGAATGCCGTTGATTTCATCTTCTACATCGCTGACCTGCGTATAGACGGCAGCGCTCAGCCCTGCGCGGGCCGCCGGCAGAATCTGATTCTCGTACAGGTCCAGTACCCGCTGCGCATATTCGCGCCGCGTATTCGCCGTTCCATAGCCATAAGTCTTGTCCGGATTGAAGCAGTGCCCCGGCTCCCGGAAGGCAATGCCGCCGAATTCGGAGAGAACCACCGGCCGGCCGCTTTTAAAATAAGCCGGCTTCATACTGAAAGCCTTGAAATACACATGCAGACTTTCCACATCGCCGGCTCCGGAGCGAAACCACCCGGAGGCGGCGTCAATTATCCTTCCGCCGTCCGCGTCCAACTCGCGCAGCAGCGCTGTCATCTTCGCGGAGGCAAACTGCCCCCAGCCCTCGTTGAACACGGTCCAGGCGATTATGCACGGGAAGGAGCCGACCTGCCGCACGCAGCCGCGCATCGTCTTCTCGAAAGCCTGCCGCACCGCCGGATCGCGGTGCCGGTGTTCATCATTCAGATGCTGAATGCCGACGGTAGGCAGTGCCGT
This sequence comes from Lachnospiraceae bacterium, assembly GCA_017449485.1. Taxonomy (GTDB): domain Bacteria; phylum Bacillota; class Clostridia; order Lachnospirales; family Lachnospiraceae; genus CAG-791. Next base: position 21,753 of record JAFTFP010000166.1, on the reverse strand, counting down.
ATCCAGGAAAAAGCTGTAGCGGCCATTGTTGACCATGTCCTGACAGACCAGCATGCCCAACCGGTCGCAGGCTTCGTAGAACGCATCCGGCTCAATGCGGATATGCTTGCGCAGCAGATTGAAGCCCAGCGCCTTCATGGCGAGAATGTCCTCGTCATAGCACCGGCTGTCGGCGGGTGTGCACAGCCCGTCGCTGAAATAGCCCTGATCCAGCAGCCCGTTGAAGAAATACGGCTTTCCATTCAGCGTCAGCCGGGAAATACCGCCCACCTGCACCGTTCCCACTGCGCGCAGGGCAAAATATGACTCAAACCGGTCCTGCGCCGGCGCACTCAGCTGGGCGCGGAACCGGTACAGATACGGGTCCTCAGGAGACCAGAGATGGGGCTGCTCCGGGCGAACCATGGCGAAACCCTCTTCAAAGGGAACGGTCCATTCTCCTCCCGGCGCCATGATATGAAGCGTTCCGGAAGCGGGCGCACCCGTGTTCAGAATCAGCTGAATCCGCGCCTGTTCCATATCCGTCCGGATCCGGATCTCCTCTACATAGACAGCGGGAACCGCTTCGAGCCAGACGCTCTGCCACAGACCGGAGAAGGGCGTGTACCACATGCCGCCGCGCTTCATGACCTGCTTGCCATAGGGCTGCGTCAGATCGCGCAGATCATCTGTCGTGATGATCTGCAGTGCATATGAATCCGCAATGGAAGAACGCTCTTCATCATTTCCGGAGCACAGCGCCGAAGTCAGATCAAAGCTGCAGTGCTCATAGCCGCCGGTGTGCCGGCCCAGCTCCGCGCCGCCTAAAAGAACGCGGCAGTGCTGATCCGCCGCGTCAATATGCAATAGAAGCCGCCCGCCTGCGGCAATAATCTGCTTCATCTCCGGCGTCAGGACTGCCGTCGTGGAATAATGCAGCTCCGTCCCTTCGGGAAAGTGCTTCCCGATCCCGGACAGAGCGGCTTCCGGCGGAAACGGAACCCGGATGCGGCCCTGATACAGCGGCTGCTCCTCCGCTCCGGCCGCAAAGTCCCACCATCCATTCAGAATCTGAACGGATGTCCGCTTCAGAAGAGGACGGGGGTGGCTGTATGATTCCTTACAGTTCATAGAGTGCACTATATTTCTCTTCCAGATAATCCAGGAAATCATCCGGCGTCAGCTCGCGGCCGGTGATGCCCAGAATCCATTCCTTCGGGCTGCGGCGGTCGGCATAGCGGAAGACATTGTCGGCCATCCAGCCATTGATGACATCAAAGCGCCCTGCTGCCACTTCCTTATCCAGATCCATCTCCTGAGAAAGGCGCTTCATATACATGGCATTGTACATATTGCCGAGGGCGTAGGTCGGAAAATACCCCATGCCGAAGGTCCAGTGAACGTCCTGCAGAATGCCCTCCCGGTCATTTTGAGGCGTGATGCCCAGGTATTCCTGATATTTCTCATTCCACAGCCGCGGCAGCTCCTCCATGGATACGCTGCCGTTCATCATCATTTTCTCCAGTTCATAGCGGATGATGATGTGGAACGTGTAGGTGAACTCGTCCGCCTCCGTCCGGATCAGCGTCGGCTCCACCAGGTTCATCGCCTCGTACAGCTCCTGCGCGCTGACATCGCTGAGCACCTGCGGAAACAGCTCACGCGCCCGGTCATAGATCAGGTTGATGAAGCTCTGTGAGCGGCCGATCCGGTTCTCATAGAACCGCGAGACCGACTCATGCATCGCCATGGTCTTCTCGTTCTGAATGAACGAATCATAGTTCTCCTGCGGCTGCAGCTGCTCAAACAGCGCATGTCCGCACTCGTGAATGATCGAATACATGCTCGCGTAGAACATGTCCGGATAATAATGCGTCGTCACGCGGATATCATTGCGCCCGAGCCAGTCCGTAAACGGATGCTCCGTGGTCGTGAAGGCGCCGCGGCTGAAATCGTAGTGCAGAACCTCCAGCAGATACTGCGACATCTTCCGCTGGGCATCGTCCTCCACCGTCCGGGAGAGGAAATCCGTGCGGATCTTCTTTTTACTCTTCATGATCCGCTGCAGCAGCGGAATCAGCCGTTCCTTGCAGGTTCCGAAGTACTCATCGAGCTGCGCGCTCGTAAGCCCCCGCTCGTAGTCGCCCAGCAGCTCATCATAGACGGATCCTGCCGCGTCTTCCCGCAGGGACACGTCCTTCTTCAGCGTCGCGATCACCTCGGACAGGGATCCTGCAAACAGGGCAAAATCTGACTCCTTCCGGGCACGTGACCAGTTCACGAAGGCCCGGTTGTAGATCAGCGAAAATTCGTGTGCCAGCTCCGGTGTGATATTTTTGGTCTTCTTGTAGTCCCGGTGCAGGCGCTCGGCCAGCACCCGGTCAAACTCGGAAAGCGCTTCCCGGTGCGCATACAGCTTCTCAGCGGCCTGAATAAAGGCATCGGTCTTCAGCAGACGGTATGCCTGATTCTGTAAGAATGCGGCCACCTCGCCCTGCTCTTCGACCCCGGCCGGCGGGCAGATGGTCTCCTGGTCAAAGTTCAGGACATGCACGGCGTGCTCATAATTCTGCGCCTCCCGCAGCGTGTCCTTTACCAGCTTCAGTTCCTGTAAACAATCCATTTTCGGCATGACTCCTTCAGACTTCGACATCACTTATCCAGATAATATTCGCTCTCCAGCACACAGATCAGCGGCAGGCGGTCAGTTCCGTGCGGCGCGCCGTAGCAGGTGGAAAGCAGCAGAATGCGCGGACGCTTTTCAAAATTCATCTCCGGCACCTCGTGCACCGCACGCTCCGGCAGATCATAGATAAAAGCGTCATACCAGTTGTTGAGATAGTCCCGGAAGACCTTCGCGCCGTCTTCCGTCATTTCCTCGCTCCACTCATAGAACTCCGGAATGTCGTAGACGCGGTCGTAGATATTGGTTGTGAAATAGCTGTAGATCCGGTACTTCTTGACCGTCTCCTCTGTGTAGAAGTATACGTAGGGATTCTCTTCGGCCAGTGAGGGACTTGACAGGAAACGCTGGAGCGATCCGAACATGGAGCCGTCCTTCATGTTGTGCCCGTGCAGGGTTGTGACAGAATCCGACAGATCCGGCTGATTCCAGCCGTCCACGATAATTCCGCCGGTCTGGCTCGTCGTCCCCTCAAAATTGTGCTCCAGGAAGTAATCGTTGTCATACGCGACCCAGGTCACGGGATAGATCTGCTTGAGCGCCGGGATGTAGAGAATGCCGACATAATTCGGATTCAGCTCCTTCAGCTCCGCCTGACTGCGGCTGTAAATCTGTGCAAGGGCAGGATAGTCCTCTCCTTCACTGCCCACCGTGATGGTCACATCATTCGGATGGGCCGGATCCTCCTCGCCTGCTGCCGTCAGCAGCTCCTTTCGAAGCGCTTCCGCCTTTTCCTTCTCTTCTGCTTCTGAAGCTTCCGCCGTCTGACCGCTCTGCGCCAAAGCGCCATCGGATGCCTGATCCGCCGGCTGTGCTTCGGTCTGCTGCGCTTCGGCGGCAGATTCTGCTGAGTCAGCGTAGGCTGACGGTGAGGGACTTGCTTCGCCTGCTGTATTCCCGGCCGGTGCCGCACAGCCGCTTATAAGAAGAGCTGCGCAGATACCCGGAAGAATCCTCATCAGCTGTTTTCTCATGACAGCCTCCTTTCCGCCGACGGCGTCTTATTTCATCCGATAGGACACCGTCACCTGTGCTGTGATGCCGGTCTCGCCCGGCATGATGGAAACATTCGCCGCATCGGCTGTCTTGGCCGATTCCATGCGGACATTGCTGTACTCCGAAGAATTGTTCTGATAGCCTTCCGTGATGGAAACAACATCCCGGATTTCTTTTCCGGCTGCCTTGGCCAGCACCTCGGCCTTTTCGCGGGATTTTGCCACTGCCATAGTCAGTGCTTCCTCATAGGCTTCGCTGTAGGTGCTGCAGAAATAGCTGATATTGTGGACAGAAGTCGCGCCGGCCGCTACGCACTCGGACAGAACCGTCCCGACCTCCGCAATCTCCTGGTCCTTAATCGTCAGGGTCGTCTCCACGCTGTAACCGATGATGGCGTCGTTATGTTCATAATCATAGCGCGGATACAGGTTATAGCCGGAGGTGCGGATGCTCTTCTCCTCCACGCCGCGCTCCTTCAGGACCGCAATCACCTGATTGACAATCTCCGTATTCTCGTCCTGTGCGGCCTTGGCCTCCTTCTGCTCTGTCCGGACGCCGACGGTGATCTCCGCCTTGTCCGGCACCACGCTGACCTCCGCGCTGGCTGCCACCGTGACCAGCTTATCCGCGCGGGTATCGGTCTCAGCAGTGGCCTGCACCGGTCTTGCAGCGGCGCTGCACACCAGAACTGCCGCAGCGGCTGCGGCTGCTGAAAGAATCAGAATCTTTCCCTTTTTCATCCGGCACACCTCCTTTATGTCAGGTCGTTTGATCCACTATGCGGAATTTCATGGAACTGCTTTCTTACTGCGCTTTCTCATAGACCGGGCTCATGGTCAGATTAATGCCGAGCCGGCGGCAGATCCGCTCATCCACAGAGGAGAGAATCACCGTGGAGTGGGCCTCTGCGCCCCGCAGCAGCGGGATCGCATCCATCGCCTGTTTCGCGTGCGGGTTGGACGCCGCACTCGAGGAAAGCGCGATCAGAATCTCATCGCTGTGCAGTCTCGGATTGTGTCCGCCCAGGTAGGTCGTCTTCAGGATCTGGATGGGCGTGATGGATTCCGCAGATACCAGCTTCTCCTCGTGATCGATGCCGGCCAGCACCTTCAGCGCATTCATGATGCAGGCGCTTGCCGCGCCCAACAGATCTGAGGTCTTGCCTGTCACCATGCGTCCGTCAGGCAGCTCGATGGCAAAAGCCGGCGCCCCGGTCTCCTCCTGGCGCTTCAGGGCCGGCTGCACAACGGGCCGGTCCAGCGGCGTAATCCCGGCCTGCTTGAGCAGCAGCTCCTGGCGATACAGCTCGTCCTTGGGCGAATCGCCTTTCTTCACATCACAGGCAGACTTGTAATAGCGCCGCAGAATTTCCTGCTTGGATGCCTCGCGGCAGGCCTCGTCATCGCTGATTGCGAAGCCGACCATGTTGACGCCCATATCCGTGGGCGACTTGTAAGGGCACTCGCCCATGATCGCCTCGAAAATCGACGAGAGCACCGGGAAGATTTCCACATCCCGGTTGTAGTTGACTGTCGTCTCCCCGTAGGCCTCGAGATGGAACGGGTCGATCATGTTCACATCGTCCAGATCCGCGGTCGCCGCCTCATAGGCGATGTTGACGGGATGACGCAGCGGCAGGTTCCACACTGGGAAGGTTTCAAATTTTGCATAGCCGGCGCGCACGCCCCGCTTGTGCTCATGATAGAGCTGCGAGAGGCAGGTCGCCATTTTGCCGCTGCCCGGGCCCGGCGCCGTGATGACCACCAGGTTGCGGCTGGTCTCAATATAATCATTCTTTCCGTATCCCTGATCGCTGATGATCAGCGGAATATTGCCCGGATAGCCCTCGATGGGATAGTGCAGATAGCAGCGGATGCCCAGCTCCTCCAGGCGGTGGCGGAACTTGTCCGCCGCGGCCTGACCGGCATACTTGGTGATGACGACACTGCTGACATAGAAGCCCCGGTCCTCGAAGACGCTCTTGAGCCGCAGCGCGTCCACGTCATAGGTGATGCCCAGATCGCCGCGGACCTTGTTCTGCTCAATGGCGTCCGCGCCGATGACGATCACGATCTCCGCCTCATCCTTGAGCTGACTGAGCATTTTCAGCTTATTGTCCGGGGCAAAACCCGGCAGGACCCGGGATGCATGGAAATCGTCAAACAGCTTTCCGCCGAATTCCAGATACAGCTTCCCGAAATGAGAAATTCTTTCCTTGATGTGTGCCGACTGCAGTTCCAGATACTTATCCGAGTCAAACCCTATTTTCGCTGCCATTTTTCTCTCCTATTCTCATCGCCATACCGACAGGTTCGAGAACTTCGTTCTCTCACTGTCGCGGCATTCGCCGTATGCATCCAACCCATCTGACAGCCCTCCGAGAGCAAGCTCTCTTCAGCTTTCAGATGGATTGTCTGCGCATGGCTCATTGCTAACACGCATACAGCTCCCTTTATTGTATAAAGGGAGCTGCTGTATTGTCAAAGCTTTCGGGGCCATTACAGAGCTTTACTTTTCCCTGCGGGCTCCTTTGTTTTTCCGCCAGATGATGCCGAGGCCCTTCAGCAGAAGGCGGTTGTCGACGATCATGTCGTGCCGGCAGTAGGGGGCGATGAGCCGGCCCATGCCGCCGGTGATGATGATGCTGCCGGCCTTTGTGCCCATCTCTTCCTCAAACCGGTCGATCAGGCCGTCCAGCGCGCCGGCAGATCCGTAGATGATGCCGCCCTTCATCGCATCGATGGTGTTGGTTCCAATGACCTTTCTGGGTGCCTGGAACTCAATATTGGGCAGCAGCGCCGTCTTGCCGGCCAGCGCCTCCAGCGAGATGCCTGCGCCCGGCAGGATGCTGCCGCCGATGTAGCTGCCCTCTTTATTGACCACGGTTACCGTGGTGGCCGTGCCCATGTCGATGATGATGGACGGCAGCGGATAAAGCTCCTTCGCCGCCACAGCGGTCGCCACCAGATCGCCCGCAATGGTTCCGGGGTCGTCGAGCCGGATATTCAGGCCGGTCTTCACGCCTGCTCCGAGCACCAGTGCCTCCACGCCGCAGATCAGCCGCACCGCCTTGGCCAGTACCACCGTCACCTGCGGCACAACCGAGGAAATAATCGCCCCGTCAAAATCTGACGGGTCCAAACCCTCCAGCTCCAGGATCGCCTTGATCTTGACAGCGTATTCATGCCCGGTCTGCGTCTCATCCGTCTGAATCTGTGCGGTTTTGACCACCTCTCCGGTCTCTTTGTTGATCACACCCAGCACGGTGTGGGTATTGCCGGTATCGAGTGCCAGAATCATATTTTGCCTCCTTCAGCTTTTAGCCAATGTGCATCGAACCAGATGCTCCTCTTCGCCTGCCGGTGCGGTATTGACCAGCTCCGGACAGGTTCTGCAGGCGTCCGTGGCCTTGCGGCATCTTGCGTAGAACGGGCAGGCGCCGGGCACCTCCTCCCGCAGCGGCTCCGCCGTCTCGGCGATGGTCTTGGTCGTCGGCGGGCCGAAACCCGGCACAGCGGCCATCAGCATCTTTGTGTAGGGATGGGTCGTCTTCTGACAGATATCCTCCGCCGTTCCCATCTCCACGATGTGCCCTCTGTACATGACAGCAATCCGGTCGCACAGGTAATACACCACGTCCAGATTGTGGGAAATGAACAGCATGGAGAAATCCTTCTCCGTATCGATTTCCTGGAACAGATTCAGGATTTTGGCGCCGACCGAGACATCCAGCGCGGAGATCGCCTCATCGGCGATGATCAGCTCCGGCTCCAGCATCAGCGAAGCGCCGATGCACACCCGCTGCTTCTGCCCGCCGGACAATTCTCCCGGATAGCGCGATGCATAAGTCTCGTTCAGGCCGACCTTTTTCAGCATGCTGCCGACCGCTGCCTCCTGCTCCGCCCTGGTGCCGATCTTATGTGCCCGCAGCGGCTCCCGCATCGTAAAACCGATGGTTCTGCGCGGATTCAGCGCGCTGGCCGGGTCCTGAAACACGGCCTGGACATTGGAGCTGAACGTCAGCCGGTTCATCGCCGTGCGCTCCTGCCCCATCACCTTGATGGAGCCTTCGTAGGGAATCAGACCGAGAATGGCATTGGCCAGCGTGGACTTTCCGCAGCCGGACTCGCCCACCAGCCCGAAGAACTCATCCTTGCGGATATTCAGGCAGACATCATGCAGCACCTGGCGTCTTGTCTGCTTCGAAAAGATGCCGAGACCATTGTCTATATAGGTGTTGTTGACGTGAGAAACCTCAACAACATTTTCCACTGCTGTGCTCATGTCTCTTCTCCCTGTTTCCTCGAGATCATATGACAGTAAACCATATGCTCCGGACCGACTTCCACTGCCTCCGGAACCTGCTGTCTGCACAGATCCGCCGCAAGCGCGCAGCGCGGCGCAAACGGACAGGGATCCCGCTGCTCAGTGGTGGACGGCACCTGCCCCGGAATATTCGGAAGGGGCGTTCCCTTTTCTTCCCGTCTGGGAATCGAGCGGATCAGGCCCTTCGTATATTCATGGCCCGGATGCTCCAGAATCTCCCGTGTCGGACCTGTCTCCACAATTCTGCCGGCATACATGACGACAACCCGGTCACAGATCTGGTTGATGACGGCCAGGTCGTGCGAGACAAAGACAATCGAGGTGCGGTACTGCCGGTTAATACGCTTTAAGAGCGCCAGCACCTGCTTCTGAATCGTCACATCCAATGCGGTCGTGGGCTCGTCCGCGATCAGAAGCCGCGGGTGGCAGATCGTCGCAATGGCAATCACCACACGCTGCCGCATTCCGCCGGACAGCTGGTGCGGATACAGCTCCATGCGCCGCTCCGCCTCCGGAATGCCGACATCATTCATGGCCTTGAGAACACGGGCATGAATTTCTTCCTTCGAGAGCTTCACGCCGGGCTTGGAATTGACGCCGTGGAGCTTTAACGGCTCCGCGATCTGCTTTCCGATTTTCATCAGCGGGTCCAGACTGGTCATCGGTTCCTGATAGACCATGGAGATCTCCTTGCCGTTGATGTGCTGCCGCTCCCGGGCGCTGACCCTGGCCAGATCCACCGGCGGCGGCGCAGGCTTTGGCGGCTCGTTTTCCGCTGTCTTCGGGGCCGGCTCATGGTAGATGATTTCACCGCCGGTCACGGAGAGCTGATCATTTAAAAGGCCCATGACGGCCAGGTTCGTGATGCTCTTTCCGCAGCCGGATTCGCCCACGATCCCGAGAATTTCGCCGCGGCGGACCTCATAGCTGATATCGTCCACTGCCGTATATTCACCGCCATTTTCATGAATGCCGATGGTCAGATTCTTAATTTCCAGCAGATTGCTCATAGAAACCTCTTCCGGACTCCTTCGCCGATGCAGTTGAGTCCCACGATCGTAAGGACAATCATCATGCCCGGTGCCAGAGCGCACCAGGGTGCGGTGAAAATAATGCTCTGCGCCTCCGAAAGCATTCTGCCCCAGCTCGGTGCCGGCGGCTGAATGCCCAGGCCCAGATAGCTCATGCTCGATTCCGCCAGAATCGCGTTGGACAGGCCCACAATAACCGATGAGAGCAGGAGCGGAAAAATATTCGGAAAGACATGCACCAGCGCCAGCCGGATGCCGGAGACGCCGAAGATGCGCGCCATTTTGACAAAATCCGTATTCTTGTACTGCAGGGTCCCGGTCCGGACCATGCGGGTGAAGCTGGGGATGAACATGATGCACAGCGCAATGACGATCGTGTAATTGCTCTGCTCCATGACCGTTACGATAATCAGCGCGATCAGAATGCCGGGAAAGGAATTGATGGCGTCCACAACGCGCATGATCACTTCGTCAATGATGCCGCCGACATATCCGCTGATCAGGCCCAGCGCTGAGCTGATCAGTGTGCAGGAAAGCACAGTGGAGATCGCCACCGTCAGCGTAAACCGCGCGCCGACAATCGCCCGGGAGAAGATGTCCCGGCCGAAATTATCCGTGCCGAACAGATGCTGCAGCGAAGGCGCCTGCATACGCACGGCCGTATTCATCTCGTTGATATCATAGGGCGTATAGAACAGACTGATCACCGCAAGGCCCGCGATGATCCCGGTCAGTATACAGCCGATCCGAAATTCTATTTTTCCGTCTTTCATCTTGTCGCTCCGTAAAAGCTGCGCCGCTTCATCCTGTCACTCCATTGAAACTCCGGCGAGGCATCCCGCACATGTTCAGGATCATTCCGACGAGAGCCGGATCCGCGGGTCAATCAGCTGGATCAGAATATCCACAATATAATTCGTCACCACGATGACCATTGCCACATACAATACCAGCGTCTGTGTCAGCGGAAAATCGCGGCTGGTGACCGATGAGATCAGAAGCCGCCCGATGCCGGGAATGCCGTACACCTGCTCCACAATAATACTGCCGGAGAAAATCGAGCCGATCATCATGCCGATCAGCGGAATGACCGAGACAATCGCGTTTTTCAGAACATGCCGGTAGAGAATGCCGTTCACGCTGTTTCCGACACCCCGTGCTGTGCGCACATAGCCCCGGCCAAGCTCGTCGATCATCGCTGTGCGGATGTATTTGGTCAGAATCGCAATTTCCGGAATGGCGATCGAAAGGGCCGGGAAGAACATGAACTGCATAAAGCCGCCGAAGTTGTCCTTATAGCTGACATAGTTTCCGGGCGAAAACAGATGCAGCACCAGTCCGAAGATCCACATGAACAGAATACTCAGGAAAAAGCCGGGGAAGGAAATCCCCAACATGGTGAAGAAATTGATGAACTGCTCAACGACCGTGTCCTTCTTGCGCGCCGCGAAGACGCCCAGCGGAATGGACGCTGCGATGACAAGAATAATGGTCATCAGGCCGAGCAGTACCGTGACCGGCAGACGGCTGCCGACCAGATCCGCCACCGGCATGGAATAGCGGATGGACGTGCCGGGATTGCCGGAGAGCAGTCCCGCAACCCAGTTGCGGTACTGCACGAGCAGCGGCAGGTCTGTTCCCAGCGTGTGCCGGAGCTGCTCCAGCTTTTCCGGGGAGGCCTCGGTGCCCAGAATGAGCATGGCGGGGTCTCCCGGAATGATATGGAACGCTGCGAAGGTCAGCAGCGTAATGGTGAACATCGTCGCCAGCAATACAAGCGTTTTTCGAATCAGATAGCGCATAGGATTCCTGTCTGAAGATTAAGCTTTACTCTGCAGGGCTGATTGCGGCAAAGTCGGTTGCATAAAGCGGATAGCCTGCAAAACCCGTGAACTTCTTGGAGTAAACCAGATTGTAGGAGATATCTTCGATGTATACGCTGGCCGCTTCCTGAGTCAGGATCTGCTGCGCCTTCTTGAAGTCCGCAATCCGCTGGTCCTGATCGGTCTGTGCCACTGCTGCATCATAGGCTTCATCATATTCCGGAGAATTGAAATTGACGAAGTTATTGTGCGCATCGGATACATAGCGGGACAGGAACGCTGTGGGTGAAGCAATCGCGCCGTCCAGAGAGATGATCGTCGCCTCATAGTCGCGGCCGGAATAGACCTTTTCCAGCCAGGTTGCCCAGTCAACCTGCTCGATCTTCATCTCCACGCCGATCTTCTTCAGCTGATTGACAATCACCTGTGCGGAGTCCACGTGCACCTGATAGTTGCTGGGAACCTTGATCGTGAAGGAGAAGCCGTCCGGATAGCCCGCCTCGGCAAGAAGCTCCTTCGCCTTTTCAACCTCTGCGCCTTCGCCGTAATAATTGACCAGGCTGTCATCATAGTAAGCGGACAGACCAGGGATCAGCGCACTGCCGACCTTGACGCCGTAGCCATAGTTGACGGTGTCGATGATCTCATTTGCATCTACCGCATAGCACAGGGCCTGCCGCACCCGCACATCGTCAAAGGGCTTGACGGCATTGTTGAGTGCCAGAAGCTGAACGGCATTGGAATTGCTGACATTGATCGTCATGGTCTCCTTGTCAAGCTGCTCTGTAATACCGCCGTTCGCGGTAAAACCGTCAATGGCGCCGGACTGGAAGTTCACCAGCAGATCAGACGAGCTGGCGATGAACTTGACGACCACCGTCTGAAGCTTCGCCGGCGTGCCGTAATAGTCATCGTTGCGCGTCAGCGTGACGTGATCCTGCACCTCATACTCTGTGAATTTGAACGGGCCGGTTCCGATGGGGGCAAGGGCGAGCTCGCCGTTGTTATCAGAATCCTTCGGTACGATGGCCTGAGAAGCCATGGCCAGGAAATCGGTGCTGCCCTCTTTCAGGGTAATGACCAGCGTCTTGTCATCCTGTGCCTCATAGGACTCAATATTGTCGAATCCGTTCAGGCTGCTGTCAATGGCCAGCTGAATGGAATACAGCACATCGTCCATGGTCAGTGCCTGACCGTTGTGAAACTTCACGCCGTCCCGAAGAACGAAGGTGTAAATCTGTGCGTCGTCTGAAACCGTATAGGATTCTGCGATCGCCGGCGCGAAGGTTCCATCTGACGTGACCTTGACAAGGCCTTCATAGATGTTGAAATAAATGCTCTTCGCATCTGCTGTCGTCGCGGTGAAGGGGTCAAAATTATTCACTTCCGTCGGCAGACCATACACGAATTCTGCACCGGCGGCATTGTTCTGACCGGCTGCATTTCCGCAGGCTGTCAGACCGGCCGCCATCACAAGAACGAGCATCAGTGCTGCCAGTTTTGTAAATAATCTGCCTTTTCTGTTGTGAGCACCTGAGAGGTTGACGGGCAGAGCTGCCCGAAGAGACTGATTAGCTGAGACTTTCTTCATTTTATCCTCCTGCTGCTGTTCCGGCCCATTTTAAGGCATCACCCGATGCCGCCGGATATAGCGCAGGATTATTATTGCACTGCTGGCTTCCCTTGACAAGATCATTGACAATTATTTCACAAACTCTACACAGATGCCTTCCTGATCTCCATTTTTCCAATAAAAAAGCGGCTCCGGCGGCCGCGTTTCTTCAGGGATTCTTCTATTAGGTGCTCTGAAAACCGGCCCAACGCCCGAAGGCGCTGTCCTCCGGGAAACGGAACCGGTTTTCATTGTACTCCTTTGAATTGCTTCTGAAAAGAGCTCCCGGGTATTCCGGGAGCTCGAATCACTGATCACTGATCTGTCTCTTCTTTTTTCGCTGCGCAGGACATGGTGCAATGGCCGCAGTCACCGCAGCATGACCCGCCGCGTTTCCGGATCCGTATGCAATGGATCACGGCAAAAATGAAGGCTGCCAGAACGGCCAGCGCCAGAATCAAATCCCATGAATTCATCTTCTATCTCCCCTGCGGCTCAATGAAAGCCCATCAGAATCAGGACAAAGCGCACAATCAGCGTCACAGCCCATGCGATGACGCACTGCCAGACAACTACAAACAGAGCCCACCTGCTGCCCAGCTCCCGGCGGATCGAAGCCACTGCCGCGACACAGGGCGTATACAGAAGCGAAAAGACCAGCAGCGCTGCCGCGGAAACCGTGGTCAGAATCTCCCCGATTTTCTGTCCGAACAGCAGCTGCATGGTGGCGACAACACTCTCCTTCGCCATGAATCCGCTGATCAGCGAGGTGCAGATCCGCCAGTCACCCAGGCCGATGGGCCGCATCAGCGGAACCAGCACGCCGGCAATGACGGCCAGAATACTGTCCTGTGAGTTCGACACCAGGTTGAAATGAAAGTCGAAGCTCTTCATAAACCAGACAACAATAGTCGCGATCAGAATGATGGAAAACGCCCGCTGCAGGAAGTCCTTGGCCTTCTCCCACAGAAGCCTTACCACGTTGCCGGCCGTGGGCAGACGGTAGTTGGGCAGCTCCATCACAAACGGCGCCGCCTCCCCCTTGAACAGCGTTCCTCTGTACAGGAACGCGATCAGAATGGAAGTGATGATGCCGAGCGCATATAATCCGGTCATAATCAGCCAGCCCTGCTTCGGAAAGAAGGCGGCGATGAAGAAGGAATAGATCGGAACCTTTGCCTTGCAGCTCATGAAGGGCGTCAGAAGAATGGTCATCTTCCTGTCCCGCTCACTGGGCAGCGTCCGGGTGGACATGACTGCGGGGACCGTGCAGCCGAAGCCGACAAGCAGTGGGACAATGCTGCGGCCACTCAGGCCGATCTTGCGCAGCAGCTTATCCATGAAGAAGGCAACACGCGCAATATAGCCGCTGTCTTCCAGAATGGAGAGGAAGAAGAACAGCGTGACAATGACGGGCAGGAAGCTCAGCACACTGCCGACGCCGCCGAATATTCCCTCGATGATCAGCCCTTTGATCGCCGTATTGACGCCTGCTGCCGTCATGGCGTTTTCTGCCAGTCCGCTGAGCGCGTCGATTCCTGCCTCCAGTTCTTCCTGAAGCCAGGCCCCGATCGCACTGAAGGTCAGCCAGAACACCAGGCCCATAATGCCGATAAAGAAGGGAATGGCCGTATATTTACCGGTCAAAATCCGATCAATTTTCTCACTCCGCCTTCTTTCAATGCTCTCCTGCGGTTTCTTGACGGTCTCTTCACAGACCTTCTGGATAAAGGCAAACCGCATATCCGCAATCGCAGCACTTCTGTCCAGGCCGCGCTCATTCTCCATCTGCTGAACAATATGCTCGACCGTCTCCTTTTCATTCTGATCCAGCTCCAGCTGCTCAAGGATCAGCGCGTCCCCCTCAATAATCTTGCATGCCGCAAAGCGTACCGGCAGTCCGGCTCTTTTCGCATGATCCTCAATGAGATGGGCAATGGCATGAATACAGCGGTGAACCGCGCCGCCGTGATCACTTTCATCACAGAAATCCTGCCTCAGCGGCTTTTCCTGATAATGAGCGACATGAACCGCATGATCGATCAGCTCAGCCACACCCATATCTTTTGCCGCCGAAATCGGCACGACCGGGACGCCGAGCTGCGCCTCCATTGCATTGACATCGATGCTTCCGCCATTGGCGATGACTTCGTCCATCATGTTCAGCGCCACCACCGTCGGCACTTCCATCTCCAGAAGCTGCATCGTCAGATACAGATTCCGCTCGATGTTGGTCGCATCCACGATGTTGATAATCCCCTGCGGCTTGTCATTCAGGACAAAATTTCTCGAGACGAGCTCCTCGCTGCTGTAGGGAGACATGGAATAGATGCCGGGAAGATCCGTGACGAGTGTATCCTTATAGCCCTGAATCGGCCCGTCCTTCCGGTCTACGGTCACGCCCGGGAAATTGCCGACGTGCTGGTTTGAGCCCGTCAGACGGTTGAACAATGTCGTCTTTCCGCTGTTCTGATTTCCAACCAGTGCGAAGTTCAGCACCGTCCCTTCCGGAAGAGGATCGCCGCTGCCCTTGGGATGATATTTTCCGCTCTCGCCCAGTCCCGGATGTTCTGTTTTCTTTGAAGCCTTCTTCGATTCTGAGCGCCGTTCCTTTTCCGGCAGCAGTTCGATTTCGATCTTCGCCGCATCCTCCAGACGCAGCGTCAGCTCATACCCGTGAATCATCAGCTCTACGGGGTCGCCCAGCGGCGCGTATTTTATGACCGTCACCTCCGCGCCGGGGATCACGCCCATGTCCAGAAAGTGCTGCCGCAGCTCTCCTTCACCGCCTACCCTGGTGATAACCGCGCTTTCTCTGATTCCTAATTCTTTCAGTGTCATACGTTCTTTTATAATCTCCCTCTACCTTTGATCCGGTCCCGGCCCGGAACGCGCCGGCGCTCCGCAGACTTAAGACAGGTTATTTCTTTCGACGTTCCAGAAGACAGACCGCTTCAATGTGCACGCTGTGGGCGAACTGATCCACCGGTGTCACAGCCCGCAGCTGATAGCCGCCGTCGCTGAGAATCCGCAGATCTCTGGCAAGCGTAGCCGGATTACAGCTGACATAGACCATGCGTCCGGGCCGCACTTCCAGAATCGTCTGCAGACAGCGCTCATCACAGCCTTTCCGGGGCGGATCCACGACCACCACATCCACAGGCTCGCTGCCGGCACCTTCCTCCTGCTTTCTCCGGACATAATCCGGCAGAACCTGCTCCGCCGCGCCGGTTTCAAAGACTGCATTCTCAATATGGTTGCAGCGGGCGTTTTCCCGGGCATTTTCGATTGCCTCCGGTATGATCTCAACGCCGTAGACCTCTTTCGCATACGGCGCCAGAAACAGAGAAATCGTGCCGACGCCGCAGTACAGATCCCAGACCGTTTCATGGCCGCTCAGCTGCGCATATTCCAGAACCTTTCCATACAGTTTTTCTGTCTGGCGCGGATTGACCTGAAAGAAGGAGCGCGCCGAAATCCGGAAGACAGCGCCGCTTCCATCCGGGCGCAGCAGTGTGTCTTCAATCGCTTCCGGTCCGTAGAGTACCCTCGTACTGTCTCCGAGAATTACGTTCGTGCGCTTCCGGTTTGTATTCTGAACGACAGAGGTAACGCCCAGGTCCTTCAGGGCGCCGACCAGCCGCGCCTCCTCCGGCAGCTTCTTGGCGTTGGCAATCAGGCAGACCATGATCTGTCCGGAACGGAATCCGGTGCGGATCAGGACGTGGCGCATTATGCCCGTTCCTTTTTCTTCGTTGTATGCGGTAACTTTTTCACAGCGCATGTAATCCAGCACCGCATTCAGAATGTCTTTATTTTCCGCCGGCCCGATCAGACAGTCCTCACAGGGAATAATGCTGTGGGTCCGTCCTGCATAGAAGCCGCAGGCCAGCTCTTCCTTCCCGTTTTTCCGGATCATCCCCACCGGAACCTGAGCTTTATTGCGGTAGCGCCAGGGCTCTTTCATACCGATGATGGGCTGCAGCACCGCATCGATTTCCTCCGGCGTGAAGCCGCCCAGCCGGATCAGATCGCTGCGCACCTTATTCTGCTTGAAATCCAGCTGTTTCTCATAGGACAGCGCCTGAATCTGACAGCCGCCGCAGGGACGGCTCACCGGACAGGGGGGATTGATGCGGTCCGGCGACGGCTCCTTCACCTTCACCAGCCTCGCATATCCATACTGCTTTAAGGCTTTTATGATCTCTGCCTCCACGACATCGCCGATCAGCGCATCCTTAATAAAGAGGGTATAGCCGTCTGCGCGGCCGATACCCTCTCCGTTTTCTCCCATGTCTGTAATCGACACGGTCACGCTCATACCTTTTCTATATTCCCTGCTGCCTGTCATGTCCTTCTCACATTTGAATCCACAAGATTCTGGAAGCCGAGCCAGTCCTGCTCCGTGGGCTTCTCCAGAAGCTCCTTGAATATTTCCATTTTCGCGTCCGTGTTGTCGGCAAAATTCAGCGCTGCCGCTTCAATGATGGCCGGCTTCTTCGGCGAACCGAATTCATATTCGCCGTGGTGGGCCAGAATGCAGTGGCGCAGCTCCGCGGAGAGCAGAGCCGGGAAATCAGGAATCTCCCGCAGTTTTTCATTGATCATCTCAACGCCGATCACGATATGCCCGATCAGCTGTCCTGCATCTGTGTAATCATTCTTCGGAAAAGGTGCCAGCTCCTGCACTTTTCCGACATCGTGCAGAATCGCCGCCGTGATCAGCAGATCCCGGTTCAGTACCGGATAGGCAGAGGCGAGATAATTGCACAGGTTGGCCACCCCCAGTGTGTGCTCCAGAAGCCCGCCGACATAGCCGTGATGTACTGCCTTGGCCGCAGAGGAGAAACGGAAGGCCTCGATAAAGGCGTGGTCTTTTACGAAAAACAGTTCCAGAAGCTTATGGAGATGAGGATCGCGGACCGACCCGGCCAGATGCAGCAGCTCCGAAAACATCTCATCGACGCTGCGATCGGACACAGGCAGATAGTCCTTCGGATCATATTCTCCTTCTCTGCAGCGCCTGGCGCGCTTGACATTGACCTGCAGTTTTCCCTGAAAAACGGTGACATCACCGACAATGTCGATGTAATCCAGCTCGTCAAACTCCTCAATGCCGGCACTTCCGGGATCCCAGATTTTGGCATCCACACTTCCCGTCTTATCCTGCAGTGTCAGGCTTTCATAGGCCTTTCCGTTTTTCGTCACCAGCGACAGTTTCTTCCGGCACAGGTAGATGTCATTTACACTGCTGCCTTCCTTCAGATCCTGAATGTACTTCATTGATACTTTTCCACTCCTTGCTTCCGATTTACTGCATTCCCCGCTGCATGATGACCATCAGTTCCATCTCTGCAGCTTCCTCCGGTCCGCTCCGGACCAGCCGCACCGGTATTTCCAGCTCGGCTTCTGTCTTGTCCAGCGCTTCAATCAGTTCCGTATAACTGTGGATTTCTGTCTCCCCGAAGCCCGTAATAACGTCTCCGCTCTGGATCCCGGCATCCATGGCCGGCGAGTCCATGTCAATTCTCGAAATATACGCGCCGATCGGCAGGCCGCTTTCCTCGCTGATGGCCTGCGTCACATCTGACCCGTGTACGCCCAGGTAGGCGGGCAACTGCGCGTTGGAAAGCTTCTCAATAAGCGGTTTAAGCTCTGTAATGCCCAGCGCACACAAAAGGTTCGGCGTGGCAGAGCTTCTGTAATTCATGTCAATGAGTCCGATCACTTTTCCCCGGAGATTGAACAGCACGCCGGTTGCAGCGACACTGCCGTAAATATCCGTGGAAAGGACCTTATAGATGGCATCCGACGGCTGGTTGGTCATGGACGTACCCGTGATGATGCCGAAGTTGACGCCGCCGACTGTTCCGGCCGGTGCGCCCATCACAATCACCGGGGTCCCGACCAGATTGGCATTCACCGAGCTGCCCAGTTCTGCGACGGAATAAACCCCGCTCTCTTCCTCTGGAAGCCCCTCTCTGCTCAGAGAGAGGATCTGCAGACCGGAGGCTTTATCCATCTGCCGGATTTCGGAGGGATAACTGCTGCCGTCTGAGAGTGTAATCTGAATCCGCTCCGCGTCCTGCAGACTGCTGTCTCTTGAAAGAATCAGCAGCTCGCTGTCGGTCTGCGCCACAATCAGACCCGCTGTCGTTCCGCGGCTCTCATAGGGATCGTTGAACCAGTCCGTATCGCTTGTCACGGAGGAGACGGAGACCATGGATGTGGAGAGATCGTGCGCCAGGAGGCTCAGGGTCTCGTAGGTTTTCTCGTAGGTCTCAATGTTGTCGGTCTGCTGCTGCATGACCTCACGCACCTGCCGCTCCAGATCTGCGGGGTCAATCTGCTGGGATGCGGCCTGGGCCTCCAGCTGCTCCCGGATCTGGGCCTCCAGCTTCGCAGCCGTCGCCTCGGCGGCGGCCTCAGCAGCGGCATTTTCCGCCTCTGTCACAATCTGTTCATCGTCTGCCAGCATCTCTTCCGGCGACATCTCTTCTACGACTGTTTCCTCCGTAAAGGTGATGGGCTCCGCCGGCGGAACGGGATTCAGCATATTGCTGAAATAGGGCTCCAGAAACAGGAAGACAAAGCAGGCGACCGCGCCGAATAAAACCGCCAGAAAGCCGGTAATCAGCGTGCGTCTGAGCAGCCGCCGGCGGTTGATGGGCCGCTGCTTGATCTGCTCCTTCATATAGTCTGTATTGACTTCCATGTTCTGAGATTCAGAATGTGTAAGATGTTCCTCGTCCATTCCATCCTCCACTGTGCATATCTCCTATATCTTATCATACTTGCCCGGCTTCTTGAACATCGACTGCATTTCGGGTACATCACGGGCAGATCTTAATCGAAAGAGCCGGGGACCCCTGAATTCCCGCTTCCCGTCGGAATCCGGACGCGAATGTGTTATACTTCTTGTATTATAGTAATTGATCAGAAGCAGAATCCGTCTGATGAGCAAGCTCCTCATCCGAATTCCGGGATTGATCCGGAGGGTGCTGAAAATAACATATTATGAATGAAAAAGTACTTCGCGTTGTTGAATTTAATAAAATCATCGGTTTTCTTGAGGCGGAGGCGACCTCTGACCCGGGGCGGGCTCTGTGCCGCGATCTGCTTCCGATGAATGATCTGCGTGAAATCGAGCGGGCACAGGACGAGACCGAAGCGGCCGCGGCGTGCCTTCTGCGCGCCGGCAGGATTTCCTTCGGGAGCAACCGCGATTTTACGGATCTGTTCCGTGCGCTCGCGGTGGAATCCAGCCTCTCCGTGCCGGAGCTGCTGCGCCTTGCTTCTTTTCTCGAAAACGTAGCCCGGGTGCGCGAATACGGCGCGACAGAGGAAAATCAGAACAGCGTGCTCTATGACCTTTTTGACTGTCTGGTTCCGCTGCCGCATCTTGCCCGTGAAATCCGCCGCTGCATTCTTTCTGAGGAAGAAATTGCGGATGATGCCAGCGCCGAGCTGCGCCGGATCCGCCGCGCAATGCTTGCCACCGGCGACCGGATTCATTCACAGCTCCAGAAAATGGTGAATGTCTCCCTGACCTCTTATCTGCAGGACTCTGTCATCACCATCCGGGATGACCGCTACTGCCTGCCGGTCCGCGCTGAGTTTAAATCCCAGGTGCCCGGCATTGTTCACGATCAGTCTGCATCCGGCTCCACCGTCTTCATTGAGCCGGCCTCCGTCGTCGCGCTCAATAATGAGCTGCGCGAGCTGGCCCTGCAGGAAAAGAAGGAAATTGAGCGGATTCTGGCTTCTCTCTCCGCAGAAGCCGGTGCCTCTCTGGTGGCGCTAAGGGACAATGCGCAAAATATGACTTCGCTGGATTTCATCTTCGCGCGGGCAAATCTTGCGCTTTCTCAGAACGCCTCCCGCCCGGTTTTCAATCAGGAGCACCGGATCATCATCCGGAACGGCCGGCACCCCCTCATCGACGCGAAAAAGGTCGTTCCCATCAATCTGTCGCTCGGGACGCTTCCGGAAACAGCCGCAGAAGGCGGGGAAACTGAGCCTGTAAATATGATCATCATTACCGGCCCCAATACCGGCGGAAAGACTGTCACCTTGAAAACGGTCGGCCTGCTGGAGCTCATGGGAATGTCCGGTCTGCATATCCCTGCCTCCGACCACAGCGAATTATCCCTGTTCCGGGAGGTTTTTGCCGATATCGGAGATGAACAGAGCATCGAGCAATCGCTCTCTACCTTCTCCTCGCACATGACTGCCATTGTAGATATTTTCCGCCGCTGCGACCGCGACTGCCTGTGCCTCTTTGATGAACTGGGGGCAGGAACCGATCCGACAGAGGGCGCCGCACTGGCCATTTCCATTCTGAACTTCCTGCAGACCCGCGGGATCCGGACCCTGGCAACGACTCATTACGCTGAACTGAAGGTCTATGCGATGAAGACGCCCGGTGTTCAGAACGCCAGCTGCGAGTTCAATGTGGAGACGCTGCAGCCCACATACCGCCTGTTAGTCGGCGTTCCCGGGCGCAGCAATGCCTTTGCCATCTCGCAGAAACTGGGACTGCCCGGCTACATCATCGAAACTGCCCGCCAGCAGCTCTCTCAGGATTCTCAGAATTTTGAGGAAATTCTCAGTGACCTGGAGGAGGCCCGCCGGAAAGCCCGGGAAGAAGAGGAATCCATCCGCCGCAAGACACTGGATCTGGAGAAGCGTGAAAAGGAGCTGAAAACCCGAGAGAAGCAGTACGAGCAGCGCCGCGAGGAAATTCTGCGCAAGGCCAATGAGCAGGCGCGGGATATTCTTCAGGAGGCCAAGGACGACGCAGATGAGCTGATTGCACAGATGCGCCGGAGCGGGCGGGACGCGGATCTGTCCGAGATGGAACGGACCCGCAGCGCGATTCGCGAGAAAGTCTCTGATAAGAGCAGCAAGCTCCGGAAGGAGCCGGAGAAGCGCAGCGGCCGGCGGCTTACGGCCGCAGATGTACAGGTGGGTGACCGCGTCCGGGTCCTCTCCATGGGGATGAACGGCGTCGTCGAATCACTGCCTGATAAGAACGGAAAGCTTCGCGTTCGGATCGGCAATCTGAACTCAACCGTCCGTCTGCAGGATCTGGAGCGCTCCGACGAACAGCGTACACCGGCACAGACCGGTTCCGGCAAGAGCAGCCTCAAACAGGCCTTCCGCACCACGCCGTCCCGCGTTCTGCCGCAGGGCTCTGTCTCGGGCGGATACCGCAGTGTCTCCCCGGAAATCAATCTGATCGGATTAACTGTCGATGAAGCGCTGCTCAAACTCGATAAGTATCTGGATGACGCACGTATG
>JAFTFP010000015.1 GCA_017449485.1 Lachnospiraceae bacterium | reverse complement strand
GGGACAGAACAATCAGGAAAAGCTGCAGCATAATTTCTCCACCAGTGTCGTGCTTGCAATGATCATTTCGCTGGTTTTCATAGCTGCCATGGTCCTCTTAAGCCTTGCGGATCTGACCGGATTTCTGGTAAAGGATCCGAACGTCCGTCCTCTGTTCAATCTGTATATGCTGTGCCTTTCCATCGGCGTCCTCCCGCAGCTGCTGGGCACACTGATGCCCGTCTATCTGCTCACGGAGCATAAGGAGCAGCTCTCTTTATATGCGGGCGCCGCTTACCTCGTCTGCAGTCTGGTTCTGAATGCGCTGCTGGTCGGCGTTCTGAAGCTCGGGATTGTGGGACTGGCGCTGGCCTCCTCCATCGGTCTGTGGGTTCTGCTGGCGATTCAGCTGCAGTATTTTCTCCTGGGAAAATCTCATCTGAAGATCCGCCCGGGCTTCAGTCAGGCAGGAGAGATGCTGCTGATTCTCTCCATCGGCTTTCCCGGTGCCCTCAGCAATCTGTGCCAGGCTTTAAGAGGTCTGATCGTCAACCACCTGCTGGAAGCCCATGTCGGCAGTGATGCAGTATCTGCCTTTGCCGCCGCCAACAACCTGCTGGCCATCTTCTGGGCCATCCCGCTGGGCATGGTCGCCGTCTCCCGCATGTTGGTCGGCGTCAGCATCGGTGAAGAGGACCGCCAGACTCTGACAGATCTGTTCCGCATCCTGTTCAGGCGCTTTGTCCCCATCCTGTGCGTCATCGGCGCCCTTCTCTCCCTGCTGGCCGTGCCGCTGACGATGATTTTCTTCCGGAATCCGGCGGAGCCTGTGTTTGACATGACGGTCTGGGCCCTCCGCCTGCTTCCGATCTGTCTGCCCTTCGGCGCAGTCTGCATGCATTTCGTCTGCT
Organism: Lachnospiraceae bacterium; assembly: GCA_017449485.1. Taxonomy (GTDB): domain Bacteria; phylum Bacillota; class Clostridia; order Lachnospirales; family Lachnospiraceae; genus CAG-791. The sequence goes on along the minus strand of JAFTFP010000015.1, from coordinate 39,419 downwards.
ACGCCCAGGCGAGCGGGAAGAACTTCCTGGTCAACCTGCTCTCTGTTCTGGACGGTGTCGTCTTCGTGGCCGGCTTCACCGCGCTGCTCATCGGCGCCTTCGCTGAGAAGAGCGCCTATATCGCCAATATTCTCAACGGTGTTCTGACCAATGTGGTGGTTCTGGTCTATTCCATCGCGCAGAACCGGCATTTTCCCCGCACCATGGATGAGCTCATGGTCATCCCGGCAGATTTCGGCGCATCGGAGGAGAACCGGCTCGATCTGTCTGTGAAGGAAATGTCGGAAGTCGTGACGATTTCCAGGCAGGTACAGGAATTCTGTCTCGGCCGCGGCATTGACGAGCGCAGATCCTATCTGGCCGGCCTGACGATGGAGGAAATGGCCGGAAATATCGTGGATCACGGCTATACGAAGGATAAGAAAGACCACACGATTGATGTCCGTGTGGTCTATAAGGATGATGATGTGATTCTGCGGATCAAGGACGACTGCGTTCCCTTCGATCCGGGTACCCGCAGCCAGCTGAAGGATCCGTCCGATCCCGCGAAGAATATCGGCATCCGCATGGTCTATCAGATTGCGCGGGACATTCAGTATCAGAACATGATGGGGATCAATGTGCTGCAGATGCGGATCTGAGACCTCTCTGCTTCTTAAGCTTCTCAGAAGTCAGGCCGGCGCCCGGTCAGCTTTGCCAGATCCTTCCGGATTCTGTCCTGCACCTGCTGCCGGTACTCGTCCTTTACCAGATAATACAGATACGACTCCACTACCAGTCCGATCGGCAGTCCTCTGCCAACCAGCTTGAAGTTGACAAACCCCTTCTCAATGTATTCCGGAATCTGCTCCCTGCTTATGAAGGCAGGGCGCTTTCTGCACTCGGCAAAAGACGGCTTCGTTTTCCGGTTCGGGCAGTCGAAGACTTTCCCCTTCTCAAAAGTCAGCTGCATCAGTCCCTCATCCCGGTAGTGCTCTGCCCGCCGCGGGCAGTTCGGGAAGCAGATCTCATCCACGAGAATTTCGATCCGGTCCGCATACGGCGAGAGCGCCTTCAGTACGCTTTCATCATGGTTTAAGTCATAGTCCAGAACGACCAGCCTGTAATTCCCTTCCAGCTCCTTTTCCAGCCTGTTCAGATCCGTAATGCGCTTGGTTGTGGAAGAAATATATTCAAAATCCGGATAGCGCTCCCGCAGATATTCCTCCAGCACCGGTGCGTTGACCAGCACCTGATTCATGCCGTTGTCCGCCGTGTCCATGATCAGGTTGCAGTAGGTGTCATTCAGGTGCTTTTCCTCGATCAGCGGGTTTGTCCAGGTAAAGCGGACCGGCACGCCGAACCGGTTGTAGGTGGAAATGATCTGCTCCATTTCACTGTGGGAGGAAAGACCGAAAACCGCCCTTCCGCCGTTCCAGATCGCACCGGGGAAGGTTCCGTAGACACTGCCTGCACAATAGCCCTCATGAAAATATGCCGGCTTGCTCTGCATCAGATGCAGAATAATCTGATTCAGATAGAAATAAACATAAAAGCCCGGCAGATGCCAGTAGATTTTCTTCGTTTCCTGCATGTCTGTTTCCTCCTGCCTGCTATAGCGTCGTAAAAGGCTGCAGAGCCTGGAAAATTCATATTTTGACCAGTTTGGTCACCGCCTTACGGCCAGGTGCCGGGTCTGGGTTTATTGACGGTGATCACGTGTGCCTGCTCCAGATTGCGCAGAAGAAGCAGACGCGCCATTCCCTGGTGCTCCGGCTTGATCATGAAGAAGCAGTAGGTGTCGATCAGGGAGAACAGATTCGCTGTTCTGCCCTCGATCTTGAAATTATTGATCCCGCGCGGCAGATATTCCTCCACCATCTTCTCCGGCGAGACAAAGGTGGAATAATTCTGAATGGTATAGAGACAGTTGTTGTCTCCGTACTCGCAGGACCACGGAATCTGCGGAATCCGGCGGTCCGGCGGGAGTTTCCGGTTTTTCAGCATGATTTCCTGATTCTTCGCCACGTTTTTGTAATGGTCTCCTCTGCGCGGACAATTCGGGACGCACAGCGGATTCACCAGAACTTCGACCTTTTCCTTGTGCGGAAGCCGCTCCAGAAGATCCCAGTGGTTGTTCAGATTATAATCCAGGACGACATATTTGTAGTCCTTTTCCAGTTCCTCCACCAGAGCCTTTTCATCGCGGATTTCCTTGCAGGTCGTCGAGTCGTAGGCAAAAGCCGGATACTTTCTGCGCAGATATTCCTCCAGAATCGGTGAGAAGACCAGGACCTCGTTCATACCGTTATCCGCTTCCCGCATGCAGAAATTGCAGAACGGATCCTCCAGATCCGCCTTCGTGATCAGCGGGTTGGTAAAGGTATACCGGACCGGGATTTTCTTCTCATTGATGCTGCGGATAACGCTGCGCACAAAAGAAGCGTCGCACTGATCGTTTCCGCAGAACCGCCCGCCGTTCCATTTTGCGGGCGGGAATGTGCCGAAGATCGAAGCGATTTCGACACCCTCCCGGAAATATTCCGGATGGGTCTCAAGCAGGCTGATCCACATCATGTTGAGCGGGAAATTATACCGGAGCCCCGGCAGGTGAAATCGCAGGCTGTTCATCTGTTCCTTCTCCTCTAAAGAAAAATGTCTCCTTGTACCGGTTCATTTTATCACAAAGCGGCGGACGGCGCTTTTCGCCGCCGCCCGCCGTGTGATCTGCTGCCTTTTAAGGCTGCTGTAAATTACTTGTTTGCGTCATCGATGTACTGCTTCCAGGTATCGCGGATCGCTTCAACCTGCTCGGAAACAACACTGCCTGCTACCAGGTTCCAGACCAGATCCGGACCGATGTCCATGTTCGGGATCATGCCGTGGTATGCGATGGTGCCGTGCTCCGGCTCTGTCATCATGGTGATGGTCTCGTCAACAGACTCTGCATCGAAGATACCGTTGCGGGCGGTGGACAGATAGCCGTTGTAATCTTCATAGCCTACCGGCGGCTCGGTGTACAGATTATACGCAAAGGCGAGTTTCCAGGCCTTGTCAGCGTCGTAGCAGGCCGGGATCGCTGCCGGGTTGTTCGACCATACGTTGATATAGTCTGCGCCCTTAGGTCCCTTCGGGAACATGACGAAGCCGACTTCATCCTGCATATCCTCAAGGAAGTTGCCGGGTGTGCCGCAGTACTCGTCATCAACCATGAACGCTGCCATGCCGTTGACGAATGCTTCTTTGTAGTAATCCCACTCAGCGCCTTCCGGATCGGGCATATCGTACTTGTTGAAGGTGTCAACGGTCCACTCCAGTGCTTCGAGGGTCTCAGCGCTCTCCAGGTTGTAGAAGTAACCGTTTTCATCCTTGCCGACATAGGATCCGCCGTTGGAGAAGACTGCTGCAGTGGTCATGACACCTTCGTTCAGGGTCAGGCCCCAGATATCGGTCACACCATCGTTATCCACGTCGCGCTGTGCCTTGGACATGACGTCTGTGAATGCATCCCATGTCCAGCTGCCATCTCTCTGCATCTGGTAGATTTCTTCGGGATCGATGCCTGCCTCTTCGAGCAGTCTCTTGTTGAAGTAGACGCCAGTGCGGGCCTCTGAGAAGCCGGCGAACATCGCATAGATCTCACCGTCCTTGCTGTACTGCTCGTGAAGCTTGTTCTTCTGGAACTTCGGAGCTGAGAAGTCCAGGCAGTCCAGGGTAGACAGATCATACATCAGGCCGTTGGACATTGCGGAAGTGATCGCCGGATCATCGCGCAGGATCCAGATATAGTTCTCGTCGCCGCCGGTCGTCGCATAGTCAACGAAATCAGCCGGTGTGGACCCCCAGTCGGAAATAGCCTGTTCCTTGATGGTGAAGTTGTAGGTCTCCTGGATCCAGTCTCTCCACTCCTGTACGGCTTCCTCATACTCGTTCTGCGGTTCTGCCGGATCGCCGGACCACCAGTTGCGGATGATAATGTCCATGCCGCCCAGATCAACCGGATTGCCTGCATCGTCTGTGATGACAGTGTAGGGGCTCTCTTCTTCTGCGGGAGCTTCTTCCTCCACGGCCTCTTCTTCTGCTGCAGCTTCCTCAGCAGGAGCCTCTTCAGCGGCAGGCGCTTCCTCCACTGCCGGTTCCGCAGCCGGAGCCGCCGGTGCTGCCTGTCCTCCGCAGCCTACTGTGCTCATTGCCATAGCAGCCAGCGTGATCGCGACTGTTACGTTTTTCGCAAGAGACTTTCTCATATTGTTCCCTCCTTAAAAAATTTGTGTTCTGCATCCCCCGGATGCAGGCTTGTTTGCCGGGTTTCCCCGATGCTGCTCTATAAATCAGCCTCCGCCCCTCGACGCGGAAGAGATCTACCGTTCATAAAAGTTCTGCCACAAAAGCACACGCCGCAGGTCACATTTTGATTCCGGTGCTGCTGATGCTCTCGACGAATGCCTTCTGCGCGAACAGATACAGAATGATCAGCGGCATGATGATCATCAGTGTGCCGGTCGCCAGAATACAGTTGGAATACGCGATCGAAATGGTCGTCTTGACACCGTTGATTCTCTGAATGTATGCACTCAGGCTGTCGACGATACGGGCCAGTGACGTGCTGACCAGCTTCGTGTTGCCCAGGAACATCTTGGAATAGAAACCATCTGTCCACTGCCATACAAAGGAGAACAGGAAGCAGGATGTCAGGATCGGCGTCGCCTGCGGGAGCATGATCCGCACGAAGGTTTTCAGCATGCCGCAGCCATCCACATAGGCCGCCTCCTCCAGATCTCCGGGAATGTTGCGGAAGAACTGCCGGATCATATAAATATACAGACCGTTCTTCAGTCCCATGCAGCCCGCGCTCATCAGATAATACGGCAGCGCAGAGCCGCGCAGATTGATAGTCTTCCCCGTCGTCAGCTTAAAGAGTCCGAGAATATCAAAGAACCGGAAATGCAGATGCAGGGAGCTCGCGATGGTCTGCGGCGGAATCAGGATGACAAGAATCACGAACGCGAACCACAGCTTCTTGAACGGAAACTCAAAACGAGCAAAACCGTATCCAACCAGCGTGCAGACCGTGATCTGCAGCAGGGCGATGGTCAGTGAGACAATGAAGGAATTGCTCAGCGCCTTGCTGTAATTCATCAGCTCCGCAGCCAGCCGGTAGTTTTCCGTCGTGAAATGCTCCGGGATCGAGATGACGATCGGATTGTAGAGGTCTGACTCCGTCATGAAGCTCACCGAGATTTTGTTCAGGATCGGCTGCAGAATCATGAAGCACATGCCGAACAGCATGACCGCACGGATGATGGACACGCCTTTCTCCGTCACTCTCTTTCTGAGCAGATATCCGCCGGAGAGGCGGTTGCGCTCGAAGAAGCTGAGCGAATTGTAATCTCCTCCGGCCGTGCTCTCCCGCTTCTTCTCTTTTCCCGCTGCGGCAGATGCCTTAAAAGCCTTTGCAGTCAGTTCAGTCATAGTAATAAACCCTCTTCGAAATAAGCATCGATGTTACGCCGACAAACGCCAGTACGATGACAAAATAAATCCAGGACATCGCGGAGGCGTTTCCGTATTGCTGCTGGTCGATCATGACCGTCTGAATCTTTTTGATGACGCCGTTGTCACTTCTCATGCAGAAGTCGACCACGGTGTAAATCCAGTTCACCAGGAAAAGGGAGCTGACCATTGGGAAAGTGATTTTCCACAGGCTCTCCCACTTCGTACAGCCCTCGATATCCGCCGCCTCATACATATTGGATGAGACGCTCTGCAGGCCGGAGAGGAAGATAATAATCTGAATGCCGGACGCGATCGCCACGTCATAGATATTATCAATGACCTCGAACAGCGTCTCGTAGGCCCGCACGCCGACTCCCGCCGTACGAAGGATGTTTTCAAGCGCTGCCGTAATGCTGATGCCCGAGGTCCCCTGCTCAATGGTCTGCGCAATCGCGGCCATCAGCTGGTTGTTTTCCTCCAGGCCCAGAATCACGCCGGACGAAAGGATGACCGGCAGGAAGAAGATGGCACGTACAAAAGCTCTTCCGTGGAATTTCTGGTTCAGAATCAGCGCCACGAAGAAGCTGAAGACAATGATCGCCAGCGAGTAAACCATCATTCTGGAAATCTCCTCGACCACCAGGCGGTTGTACTCCGGATCTACCAGAAAGGCAAAGCGATAATTCGTCAGGCCCGTAAAGGTCTGCCTGAAGGATCCCGCTCCCAGTTCCACATTGCAGAAGCTCATGTACAGAGACTGGAAGAGCGGCTTGACCATAAAGACCAGGAAGCCGATGATGAACGGTAGGATAAACATGTATCCCGCCCGGGCTTTCCTCTTCTGCAGTCCCACATATTTATGTCGTGCGATTTTCATATACTGCTGTCCTTTCGCATCCTGCCTTCTCAGCGGATTGTCAGGTAATCTCTTGCCGGAACGATCTGTCCATCCGGCGTCTTCGCATCGCTGTATCCGTAATTGACATAGACTCTGGTTCCGTCCGCGTATTCCGTGACGGACAGATCCTCGGTCAGATTTTCATGACCTGTCATTTCCTGGCAGAAGGTGTGTCCCAGCTCCCGGTTGTAGCGCTCGGCGATGGTAAGCATCCGCTGCTTCCAGTTATCATAGTTGGCACCGTAGTACTCCGTATAAAGGGTCTTCTGTGTCGCGAACGAGGTCTCTTCCATCAGCGTGAAGTACAGTCCCGCGCCATACTCTGCGCTGTAGAGCACTTCCTCTGCGTCGTTTCCGCTGACATTGATCGGATCTCCGGTATAATTCACTCTGCCGTGCAGTGCCAGCTGGTAGAATGGCACACACTCATCCAGAATCGTATATTCGCTGCCCCGCAGGTCCATCCCGGTCACCATGCTGCAGAAGGGAACTGCATAATCATTGCCCATGTTGACCATGATGTCTGATCCATTCTCCTGAAGGCTTTTCAGCTGTGCTTCCTGCTGCTTTAAGACCGACTGTCTGCTGCGCATATTCTTGCGGTAGAAGTCCGAGGACAGATCCATTCCCGTGTCCTCGAAGCAGACGCCTGCGCCATAGGCAGCTCCTGCCGCCGCCAGCTGATCTGCCATCTTCTGTGCGTAGTCGGTGTGCACCAGATAATAGGTATTATCATCGTTTTCCCGTTCCGCGTAAGTGATATGGCTGTACTTATGCAGCTGGGCGCGTTCCTTGGAGAGGAACCTCGCTGCATCCGTAAAGGAGAAGAAGCCGTGCAGGAAATTGCTGTCATAGGCATACTGCGTAATCCCGTTCAGATAGAGCTTCACGCCGTTGTTCTTCGCGGTCTGAGAGAGTGCACGCAGTCCTGCTGTGCCGCCCAGCTCACGGATTGCCTTCACGCGGGTAAGAACCTTCTGCTTCACGCCGCCGTTGCACCAGCCTGTCAGCTTGACGGACAGGTTGTCAATCCCGGCTCCTTTCAGATCCGTTATGATCTTCTCCGCATCTGCGAACGTGGTCAGCTTCAGCGGTCTTGAGACAGGGACGCCCAGAATCTGCCGGATTTTGTCTATCGCTCCTACCGTTTCGACGACGACCGGGGTGGACTGATCCTGATTCAGGGCCAGCGAACTGCCGTATTCATCCTGCAGATAGGTCCCGTACTGCTTGGCCATATCGACATAACTGCCGGAGTCGATAAAGCGATAGCGCTGGGAAAGGTTCTCATGCCATGGATCCGGCAGGTACTCATAGATATCACTGTTGGCGATGTCGCCTACGTCATATTTCTCTCTCGAGCAGATGCTGTAGACCGCGTTGACATAGTTGTAGCTGTTGTTCTTTCCGCTGATATCAGCCTGAATGGAAGCGTACGAAGAGCCGTCTTCCAGAATGCAGATGAAGGAATCATCTCCCTCGGCCACGCCGTACACGCCGTAGTAAGCGCGGGTATTGTGCACGACCGCATCTCTTCTCAGGCACATATCCCAGCCATACACGTTGGTGTAATAGCTGCTCTGATGTGTCTTGCCGTTATTGAAATGGATCAGAGAGCCGCCGCCCTCGGGTACCAGCAGAAAGCCTTCTTCACCGGTCCCGCCCGCGCCGAAATACGGCAGCGGCGTGATCGTATAGATCGGCGTCGCGCTCCGGTATTCCAGGGAATCCAGCGGAATTTCCACGACCAGATCCTTCCCCTCCAGCCGGTAGATCACACTGACGTTGAAGATCGGCTTGTCAGAAACCTTCTCGGACAGATCCAGTTCCTTATCTGCCAGGTAATCTTCATAGGTGTAGCCCGCCTGCTCAAACAGCTCCTGCATCTTCTTGCGGGTCTGTTCCTTGGTGGTGTCACGCAGGACATAAATCACACTCTGCTCGATCACGGGGTAGCTTGTCAGCAGCTCCTCCCTGTTATCCTTCTTGCCGAGCTTGTTGATATCATATTTCTTGTAATACTGCTGGATCAGATCCACATCCTTCTTGTCCAGCTGCGCCATCCACCGGTCAAAGTTTTCCTTCGTGATGACGGGCGGGATGATGAATTCCTTCTCCAGATTGCCCAGTGAATAATTCACCCGGATTTCATTTTCTCCCGGTTCAATCTCGTAGATGCCGTTCCGGATACTGAAGCCGTAAGCGTTGTAGGTGGTCTCCAGACCCTGTACCACCGCGTAGGACATCAGCAGCGGAGACTGGATCTTGTCCTTCTCATCCGCGAGCGCCAGCGTATCAGTGGAAGCCGTCTGCGGCGTGGCGTACCAGATTTTGCCGCTGTCCTTGACCTCCACACTGAACTGCGTGGTAGAGCCGTCCATGACAAGACGCAGCTCGTCGTTTTCAATCACGACTTCCTTTCCGTCTCCGTCATAGCCGTAGGGCTGTATGATCTCCTCCTGCGCCGTGGATCTGTTCTGATAGTGCATGATCAGATACACGCCTCCCAGGATCACTGCGAGAAGCAGGATCACGGGCAGATGTCTTATGAAAGCTCTTAAAATCTTTTTTGCAGTCATCTGTCAACACTCTCCACAATCTACAGCCGGAACAGAATTTCTTTTACCAGTGAGACAAAATACGCAACACCCTGCGAAATCATGCTGAAGAAGATCATCAGAATAAAGATCATCACCAGCATCGCGAACAGCGAGGCAATCGTAAACAGAATGTTCTTGCCCGCTGAGTACTCGTGAATCTGCCCCATCGCAGCGACAACCAGGAAGGCTGCCCAGATCAGGGAGATGACGCTGAGCATGGCATAGAATTCCGCCTCATCAATCGTTACAAAATGTGAGAAAATCATCAGCGGGAACTGAATCAGCGGGTACGGCGTCAGTGCGTAGCAGGTCGCCATATAGACCTGACCGAGCCGGCCCTTCCCGTCAAAAAGTGTCGTGAGGCCCCAGTTGCCGATGACCCAGAGTGCAAGCGGAAACAGGATGCTGGCAATGTAGAGGAATATATTCAGGTCTTCCCAGTACACCTTCATAAACAGGAAGCTCGTGTAGCGCAGCTTCAGAATTCTGACCAGAATCGTCAGAAACAGGATGGTATTGGCTGCCGCCATGGTTCCCCGTCTCTCATGTGTCAGATCCCAGAACCCGTCCAGCGGGTGTGTGATGCAGTACAATGCAAACTTCAGGGAGTCGATATAGTGATTCCATTTGTCGCGTCCGGCCGGAATCGATACCGCTTTCGTTGTTCCTTCCATCCATCTCACCCGTTCTTTTTTCTCAGGAAATAATCTGAAGTATCAATCTCGTTCTTAACCTTGCGCACTCTTCCGATCCCGAGCGGAACCAGGAAGAGAATCAGGATCACTGCGACGATCCAGCCGATATGCTCCTCCACCCAGATTTTGCGGTACTGCTTGTAGGCCTTGGAGTAGTTCTCCTCGTCATACTTCAGCTCGAAGTACTTCATGGCCTCCTCGTACCGCTCCTGGCGCAGCAGCGATCTTCCGATACCGATGTAAGCCAGATCATAATTGCCGTTCAGCCGCATGACCTCTTCCCAGGCTTCTCCGGAGGCCTCATAGTGTCCCTCGTCGAACTCCTCGATGGCGCTGTAGACGAGATTGCCGAATTCCGTCGGGACGAAAACCGTCAGCGCGCAGTCCAGTGAATCCACGACATAGAGCTCATGTCCGATGTGTTCGATTGCGGCCGGCCGCCGGAAGTAGCCGTCCATATTTCCGTTTCCGCCGAAGCAGAAGACAATCCGTCCCTGATCGTCATAGCCGAAGAGGCGTCCCCGGTTGCGGTCCAGGCAGACATAGATGTCATTGTCCATCACGGTGACATCCGTGAAATAGGAGGGGCCTTCATAGCCGCCGCCATAACCCCAGTACAGGTCTCCGAGCACATCCCAGTCGCCGTTGCGGACCAGAATATCATTGCCCATCAGGTTCAGCTTCCGGACCGCATCGACGGTGCCGTTCCGCAGATCATCCGGCTTTAAGGAGCCTGCGCAGGCGTAGATGAAGCCTTCATAATCCATATAGGCATTGTCGTACTCTGTCGGAACAAAGGATTCCATCCGTGCGCGCTGCTCCTGTGTCGCAAAGCGCTTCCAGATATAATCTGTCCAGTCAAAACTGACCCGTGTAGCTCCGACGAATCCGGAGAAGGTGCCGTCTGCCTCATATTTCACAAGGCCTTTGTTAATACCGGCGGCAACACAGTACACACGGCCGGCTGTATCAATCACGATCTTCTTGGGCTGGAAAGCGATCTTCGGATCCAGGGTATTATCCACCGGCTTGTCGAACTGCATCATGTAGTTCAGGTCTTTGTCCAGCTTCAGGATCCGGGCGTTGCCCTGATCCGCGATAAAGAACTCACCCTCCTCCGAGACAGCAAGATCAGTCGGATTCTGGAAGGTGGTCACCTCCACGGGACCGTTGAAGGAGTCAATGATCCGGTTCACTTCCAGCTTCTCCGGAGAGACGCGCCGGATCTCGATAATCCGGTTGTTTCCGCTGTCGCACAGATACAGCAGGTCTCCGTGTGCATACAGACCCTGGGGATTATTAAGCTTCTGATCCAGCTTCAGATCCGCCGATGTGAACACCTTGCAGACAGAATACAGGTCCGGGCCTTCCTGGACGTCGCCCCAGTAATCATAATTGTAGGTATAGCCGTACTCCTCCTTGGCCGTCACCGTCACCGGCTCTGTCATGAGGAAGACGGCGGCCGCGCTTAGCAGCACAGCGGCTGTTCTGATGAAAAGATTCTTTAAACGCATACCTGCTTATCCCTTCTGCCTCATCCTGGTCAATCCTTGAGTCCGGAGCTGGCCATCGTCTCCAGAATCTGGCTCTCGGAGAAGATGAAGATAATGATCGGTACGATCATGACCACTACCAGCACGGCTGCGCCCTGTCCGGTTCTGGCAATGCCGCCGCTCTGAATCTGCTGCAGCGCATAAACCAGTGTCTTGCGCTCTTCTGAATAAATGTAAGTGGATGCCTTGTTGTTCCACAGTGCCTGCACGGAGAAAATGATCAGTGTCATCCAGGCCGGCTTGACGTTCGGCATGACGACGCCTGTAAATACGCGCCACTCATTAGCGCCGTCGATCTTGGCCGCTTCAATGAGTGAGGTCGGCAGTCCCTCCATGAACTGCTTCATCAGGAAGAGTCCCATGGGGGATGCAAAGGCGGGCACGATGATGGCCCAGTAGGTATCAATCCAGCCCAGCCGGTTAAGCAGCAGATAGTTCGGGATCTGCGTCACCCAGCCGGTGAACATCATGGCGACGGTGACCAGCTTGAAGAAAGCATTTCCGCCCGGGAAGTCATATTTTGCCAGCACAAAGGCGCCCATGGATGCGATGATCAGATGGCCCAGCGTGCCCACAAAAGTGATGAACACTGTGTTGAACAGATACCGGGAGAAGGTCACCCAGGATTTGCCCATCGTCACAAACAGATCCGAGAAGTTGTCCAGCGTCGGGTGCTGCGCGAAAATGCGCGGCGGGAACTTGAACAGCTCATCCAGGGGCTTTAAGGCATTGCTGACAGCATAAATGATCGGGAATGCCATAATGAACGCCACGAGCAGCAGAAACAGATACAGGAAAATATCTCCTGCGATCGAGCGGTTGGGCTTTCTCCTGCGGATCAGCTTCTTATGGTAGACCTGCTCCTGCTCCGCCTGTTGTCTGCGGCCGCGCAGATGCTTTTTCTCTCTGGCCATGGTTTTGCTCATATCAGGTTCCTACTCTCCTTAACAGACTCTGAATCGCTTTGTTGCAGAGGATCATCATCAGAAACAGGATGGTCGCAATCGCACAGGCATATCCCATTTCAAAACGCGAGAAGCCGTAGTCAAACAGGTGAGTCACGATCGTCCGGGCTGCGTAGTCCGTACTGGGGTAGCCGCAGAGTGCCATTGTGACATCCGCTACGCCGAATGCCTGGGTGATGGACATGACCGCACCGAACATCAGCATCGGCTTCATGTTGGGCAGGGTGATGTACCACAGCTCCTGCCAGCGGTTCTTCACGCCGTCCATGTAGCCGGCTTCAAACTGGGAGCGGTCGACACCCTGCAGACCTGCGACGAAGGACAGGAAGCCGGTGCCCAGACTCATCCAGAGAATGACGAGCATACAGATCGGCAGCATGTAGGTCGGATCGATCAGCCACAGCTTGGGCGAATCGATGATGCCCACATTCATCAGCAGCGCGTTGACATAGCCGTACGCGTCGCCGCGGAAGAAGACCGAGAAGATCACGTAGCAGTTGCCGGCGATGGAAGGTGCGTAGAAGACGATAACGGCAATGCTCCGGATCCAGCGGGGCAGCTCGTTGATCAGCCAGGCAAACAGGAACGACAGGATGTATCCGAGCGGTCCTGTGATCACGGCGATCATCAGCGTGTTCTTGACGCCGATCAGGAAGATATCATCCTGCAGAATCAGGTTGATATAGTTCTGCAGGCCGATGAAGCGCGGCGGCTCGAGAATGTTGTAATAAGTGAAGCTGTACCAGATCGACGCCACGACCGGAAATACGAAAAACATAGTGAACAGAATCGCATACGGCGCCAGGAACAGATAGCACATCTTTCTGGCCTTGGCCTTCCGTACTGCCACCTGCATGTCATGCTTTCTGAGCTCGATATATTTGTGCAGATATTCTTTCATGTCTGTCGTGCCCTTTCAGGTCCTGTTGACAACTTAAACTTTCATATCCGTTATTTCTGTGCCCGGTGTTATCTTTCCGCATCCACCGGCATACCGAATTCGATCCGCTTCTTTCTGATTTCTTCATCAATCAGAATGGAATAATCGATGATGGTCTCGCGGGAATCTGTCTTCTCATTGATGACTTTCCGGATGGCATTGGAAATGTGGCGTCCGGTGAAGTAGCCGCCCGGCACCTCCCGGATGCCGACCGTCTCATCCCACTGCGCATTAAGAACTGCAATGTCATCGGCACTCCAGGACAGATTGGTGAAGGCGTCCCGGTTGGCTGTTGCGTACCGCGCGGAGGATCCCAGCAGTGCTTCGATCTCGCGTCCGAAGCGGATCTGGGTCTCGGGCTTCGCCCACCATTTCATGAACTCCCAGGAGGCCTGCCGCAGGCTCTCATCCTCGGTGCGGATCATCATGGTCGCGCTGCCGGTGATGAAATCAGACCGGTCCAGATACTCGCTTCCATCACTCTGCTTCCGCATGGTTCCCGGAATCAGTGTGAAGTCCCACAGTCCGCGGATCTCCGGTGCGGAGACCATCAGCGTGTTGTAGGTAGAATACGCGGCGATGCCGATCGGCATCTCGCCTGAGCGGAAGCGGCTGACGAAATCATAGACCGTCGGAATTCCATAGTCGTTGAAGTAGCGCACATAATCATCAAAGGCGCGGACACCGGCTTCCGAATCCACGGTGGTGCGGGTGCCGGCTTCGTTATACATATCGCCGCCATATTGATACAGCAGCGAGAAGTACATCGACAGATCCGGGATGTTCGACATCGTGGAAGTCGAGGCGGCTGCAGCTGCGTTGCTTCCGGCCGCCGTCGGAATACCGATCGAAAGATTGTTGCCCTGAATAGTGGGCAGCATCTCAATCAGCTCCTGCCAGGTATCCGGTGTTGTCAGTCCCAGCTCATCCAGCACGTCCTTCCGGTAGAACATCACATTGAAGGTCTGTGTCTCCGGCACGCCGTAGATATGTCCGTCCAGCTTGTACTGTTCATAGGAGCTGGGTGAATAGTGGGCCATGACCTCTTCCCAGTCCTTGAACTGGGTAATATCCTCTGCGGCGCCGCGGAGCGCATAGTTGACAGGCTGGTCCGCACCGACAGACAGTGCGACGTTCGGGCCCCGCCCTGCCAGCACTGCGTTCAGAAGTGCGGAAGGATCGATGATCTCGACATTCACTTTTACGCCGGTCTCCGGTGTAAACTCGTCATCTACCATCGCCTTGAGAATGGTTCCCTGATCGCGGCCGGTCAGTACCCAGACCTTGACGACCTGATCCTGCCCGTTTTCGTCATAGACATCACCGACTGCATTGTAATCGACGACGAAGGAAGCGCCGAAGGATTTGATCTCATGGAAGATCTTCGAGAAGAAGCCCGCGCGGTCAACCGGAACCTGAGCGTCCACACCTGAAACGACCAGGTAATCCACGTCCATCTTGGACTCACTCATATTCAGAGAAGCGGTGCCCAGCGCTGTCACATTGTCCTTGAAGGAAACAAACTCCGTGGTGATTTTCTGCGGCTTATTGCAGAAGCGCTCGAGCTGCTGCGCCACGGTCTGCGCACTGGCGATGTTGTCTGCCAGCTGTCCGCTGTAAGCCACCATGTCATCCACGATCTTATACAGCCGCTTGGATTCCAGCGACATTGCCTGCATGATTTCCGGATAGTTGGTATCGATGTGATAATCCCGGTACGGATCCGGATTCGCACCGGTGTAGACCAGAATGCGGCGATAGATCTGATTCAGCCGGAAAGTGGAATCCTCCAGATCCTCCAGAATCGTTCCCATACCGCCGAGAGTCGCCTCCAGGCGGATTGTATGCTTTCCGCCCTTCAGATAGAAACGATACTCCTCTCCGCTTCCATCCGTCAGCTTCCGGCAGTTCCAGTCATTGGCGTACGGGAAGGAGATTTCCTCGACCTCTGTGAAAGGCACCTCGCCGTCAATCAGGAGCTTGCGGTTGGAAACAGAACCTCTTGAGTAATTCTGACGGCCCTTGACCATGATGTGGTACCAGCCGTCCGCCGGCACTTCAAAATCCCACTCGATCCACTGTCCGGCGCTCCGCCAGCTGTCGCCGCCGATGTAATTGAGAATCGTATGCGTGACAGAGTTCGGCACCGTCGTCGGAGACGAGCGGTCATATTTTGCATAAAGAGAGGACTCAGAACGGACGGAGGAATCCTCTCCCTGGATCACGGACAGGAAGTCTGCGCTGCCGGCATCCGTTGCACCCGCATAGTCGGACAGATACTGCTGATAATCTCTCTCCTGCCGCACCGCTGCAAAAGTAAGGCCTCCGATCAGCATCGGCTCGTTGTCGGCAATCAAAGTCAGCTCATTCGCGCCCTGTTCCAGCCAGAACCGGTATGGCTCCGTGATAAAGCCGATGTCATCACGGAAGAAAGCGCTCTGCCAGTCATAGCGCTCAATCTGTCTGGGACGGATCTGGTTGCCCTGATTATCTGTGCGGATTTCGCCGCCGTCGGTCCAGATTCTTGTAAAGGAAATATTGCGGGCATCCTCAAAAGGAAGCTCGCCATTGATCAGCACTGTGCGCTCAGCAGGAACGCCCTTGGATTCCGGGAGATAATATTCAAGATAGAGGTTGTAGAAGCCCGCCTCCGGGGCATTGACCGACCAGGTCACTTCTGATCCGCTGTCTGTGAAAAGCACGTTCCCGCGCGTACCGGAGGGATCTTCCTGCTCATGGGCATCCCCTTCAGCAACTGTAAAATCAGCCAGGCTGACTGCGATGTCTTCTGCGGGAAGTGCGGACGCATCGTGCGCACTGAGGTAACCGCCGTAGGTGCCCTGCCGCTCCAGTCCGATAATCTCCTGGCTCAGATCGACTCCCGCATATTTCTCATGGAAGTCCTCCTGTCTGCGCGAAGAAAGAAAGACGCACAGCAGCACCAGTGCGGCCAGAACAAGCAATGTAATCAGCAGCTTTCTCAGTTTGTTCATAGTTCTCTCTTATCTTTCCGAAGCAAAAACGAAAAATGCCGGTTTGGGCTGATAGGCTCCGTCAAACAGCAGCGGGCACTGGGAGAGTCCCGTCGTATTTCCGCCGCCCACATTGGATCTCGACTGCAGCCAGGAATACGGATCAATGGTGCCCCAGAAGGTAATGCCCGTAATGTTGGCGTCGCCCGCGTTCTGGGCAGCCTTCAGCGCGTAGTATTCCAGGTTGTAGATTTTTCTCTGTTTCTCATATTCTTCAGCCAGCGATGCCTCGCTGCCGTCGAATGTATCGCTGGCGCGCATATCCCATTCGGTAATCTGAACATTGCCCACCACATCGCCATACGCTTTAATCGAAGCGGATACGGCCGTAGAGTTCGGTGAAGTCAGGCTGTAGTGTCCCTGCATGCCCATGGCGTCAATCCGGGTGCCCTCGCCGGGTGCTCCCTCCAGTTCCTTCACCGCGGTCAGCAGCTTGAGAATGCCGTTTCGTTTCTTCACATCACACTCGTTGTAATCGTTGTAATAGAGCTCCAGCTCCGCCGGCGCGTACTTATTGGCATAGAGGAACGCGTTCAGAATATATTCTTCGCTCTGGTAAACATGCCACCAGCTCGAGTTGCTGCCATGCCGGTCCTCTGTGAGGCTTTCCTTCGGATTTTCCGCATCTGTCCGGTAAGAACCTGATCCATCCGAGACAGCTTCATTCACGACGTCCCATCCATAGAACAGACCTTTGTATCTGCTGTCTTCTCCGGCAAAATGTGTCAGGACTGTGCGGATATACCACTCCAGCCGCTTGTTCATCTCTTCCGGTGTGACATACGGCTTGCTCTTGATATAGTCTTCATGGAAGAACCACTCCGGTGTCTGTGAGTGCCAGACCAGCACATGCCCCCGGACCTGAATGACGCGGTCGGGATGTTCCTCGTTCCAGGCCAGGACCTTGTCCAGAATTGCTTCCGCCCGGGAGAAATCCATTTTCGGTACCACGATGGTCTCTCCGTTCAGCTGTGCCTCTTCTGTTCCCGGGCAGTGACTGACACTGTATCCGAACAGCGCATCCGGTTTCAGCTCGTTGCCGAGGGTAACAGCACTGAAATGCGTGGTCACGATGTTCCACACACCTTCGTCCCAGGGCTCGCTGCCGGTGATCGCACAGCCGATGCGGCAGCCCAGTGTCTTTTCCACACTGTCCCGCAATATAGGAATATCCTGCTGCAGTTCCTGCATCGTTTCATCCTCCGGGTTCTCTTCTTCGAGCGCTGCCGTCTCATCCGCTTCTTCCGTGGCAGTCTCCATTTCTTCTGCAGGCGACGAATCTTCCGCCGCCGTCTGCTCAGGAGCCTGTGCCGGAACTGCAGAATAAGCGCATCCGCACATCGTAATCAGCAATATAGCCAAAAGGGCTGATGCAGATTTTCTGAACTTCATTCAAGTCCTCCAAACGGCTTAAAAATGCCGGTTTCATATTGATTTTGAGCCGGAATGATCCCTTGCTGCGCAGGCATAAGCTCTTCCATATTCAATCTTATTCATTATTTCAAACGTTTACTTCCCATTTCTTGCACCGGGTTTTGCAAATATTGCGATCTTCCTGCCAAATTTTGCTTCTTGCCTTTGTGCAATTTTCACATATTCGTCCATGTAAGAGCTTTCATTTCTGCTCGAATAATAAAATTGTTTTGATTCCAACTGATTTGTTGTACTATTGATAAGAGCAAAATCTGAGTGGTTTTAATAAATTGACAGGGGAAAATGGACAGAAGAAGCAGAAGACCGGAACTGAATTATTATCAGCAGAATCGGGATTTTGTCGCCCGGACGGTGGAGTCCAGGCTTGAAAAGAATATCTTCCCGAAAGGCGGCTCCATCCGGATCTGGCATAATGAACAGACTGATGGCTTTGAGGCACATTGGCACCGGACACTGGAAGTAATTGTTCCGATCGAAAACTGCTATGATGCGGTCATCGATCAGGTTTCTTATCATATTGTTCCCGGAGATATTCTGTTTATTCCGCCGCGCGCCATGCACACACTGATTGCACCGGAAAGTGGAGCGCGGTTTATCTGTCTGTTCAATGTTGAAATCTTTGATTCGCTTCGGGATTATGTCAGCATGCAGACCCTTCTGAAGAATCCTCTTCTGATCAGCGAGGCGACGCACGGACAGTTATACGGGGATGTCTATTCGGATTTTGTACAGATCTGGACAGAATACTTCGGTGATGCAGACTACTATGAGTTTTCCATTTACTCGCGGCTGCTGCATATTTTCTCTCTGCTGGGGCGCCATAGCATCAGCACGCTGCAGCCTTTTCCCGAGCTCTCGCCTGACCGGCGCCGGATCTATTATGAGCGGCTGGGCCGGGCGCTGGATTATATCAGCAAACACTACACTGAATCCATCACATTAGAGGATGCAGCCGTCATCAGCGGTTTCTCCAAATACCATTTTTCCAGGTTATTTAAAGAGTATATGAATTGCAACTTCTATGATTATCTGACAGATCTGAGGATCCGCTCGGCACAGGCCATGCTCGCTGCCAACGAACTGCCGATCACAGAAGTGGCTCTTCTCTCCGGCTTCTCGAGTATCTCCACCTTCAACCGCACTTTTCGTCAGAAAAACGGTTGTACTCCGGGTGAATACCGCACGCTCTTCTCCGGACGCCAGCAGTATTCTCCCGCCTACGGAGATCTCAGGTGAATAATAATTAATAAACAGGAGGAAAATATTATGAAAAGAAAAACTCTGAGGCTGTTCTCTGCTGTCCTTGCCTCATGCTGTGTCCTGACTGCAGGCTGTGCTGCTGTTCCGGCTGCGCCGGCTGCCCAGTCAGCTCCCGCCGCGGAAGAAGCACCCGCAGAAGAACCGGCAGCCGAGGAAGAAGCGCCTGCAGAGGAGTCCGCGGAAGCGTCTGTAGAAGGAGCTGAAGAAGCTGAAGCCGGGACGGAAGCTGCGGCAGAAGCAATCGAAGCTGAAGCTTCTGAAGAGGCAGCGGCAGAAACCGGGACGGAAGCTGCAGAAGAACCTGAAGAGGCATCTGAAGAAGCTGCCTCTGCCGGAGGAAACGAAATGAGAGACCTGACGCCCGCAGAACTGATCGCGGAAATGAATACCGGCTGGAACCTGGGTAATTCTCTGGACGCCTATGACGGCACCGGGCTGGATACCGAAACATCCTGGGGCAATCCTGCCACAACAAAGGAAATGATTGACACCATCAGCGGCCGCGGATTCAATGTAATCCGGATTCCTGTCACGTGGGGACCTCATATGGGTGCTGCGCCGGATTATACAGTCGATGAGGAATGGATGAACCGGGTTCAGGAAGTGGTTGACTATGCCATCGACGACGGCATGTTTGTCATTCTTGATTCTCACCATGAAGAAGCCTGGCGTATTCTGGACGATGCCCACATCGAAGCGGTCAGCGCTCAGCATATCGCACTCTGGACACAGATTGCGGAGCGGTTCAAGGACTATGGCGACCATCTGATTTTTGACGGACTCAATGAGCCCCGCGTGAAGGATGGACCGAATGAATGGAACGGCGGCACCAGCGAAGGCCGTGCCTGCCTGACCCGGCTGAATCAGGAGTTCGTCGATACTGTACGCGCGACCGGCGGAAACAACGAGAAACGTCTTCTGCTGATTACCAGCTTTGCCTCTTCCGCAGTCATCCAGACCATCGGCAGTCTGAAAATCCCGGAGGATGATCACATTGCTGTCTCGATCCATGCGTATACACCTTATGGCTTTACCTACAAGGTAGATGCCGACTGGGCACTTTCTGAGTGGGACGGATCACATAATTATGAGATCGATAAAGTCATCAGTGACTTAAAGCGCATTTTCCTGGATAAAGGCATCCCCGTCCTGATCACCGAGTACGGCGCACAGAACAAGGACGGCAACGACGAAGACGTCGCCAGATGGGTGACGCATTATCTCGAGGAAGCCAAGGAGAACGGCATCGTCTGTGTCTGGTGGGATAACGGCTGCTACACCGACGGCAACGAGCAGTTCGCAATCTTCAACCGCCACGACTGCACCTGGTATTCCGAGCCGGTGGTCGATGCGATCATGGCTGTCTACGGTAAATAAGCCTGATAAGCAAAGGGCAGCGTGAAGCTGCCCTTTCTTTATGCCTTATTATTTCAGCGCGATGTCTGTGTCTTTCGGCGCTGCCGGTCAGACAATGTCAAACACATAACTGGTTCGGGTATGCAGCGTCTCTCCCGTCCGGAAGACGGGTGAGCAATACTGGGGACAGTTGATCGCATTCGGCACGAATTGCATCTCCATACAGAAGGAGGTGTAGCCGTCCAGCTCATATTCTCCCACTTTCTGATGATCCCTGGTGGGCGTAAAGAAGATCAGGCTCTCCGCATCGCTGTAAACAGTCATATGCCTGCCGTTTGAAGGCGCCTTGGCCTCCGCAATTTTCCGCATGCCTTCGCCGGGAACGACATAGAAGTCATCATAGCCCGGAACCTCGCCGGTAAAGAACCCGTCTGTATCCGAAGCAAGTCCTTCCCGGATCGTGTGCTCCTCAGTGAAATCCAGCGGCGTACCGGCGGTCTTTAAGATGGTTCCGTCGGGCATGCCCAGCGGGCTCTTGGGTGCGTAGGTATCTGTGTACAGTTTCACCTTCGTGTCCAGCACGTCCCTGGGCATCTCCAGATTAAAGTAGGCATGATTGGTCGGGGAAAGGACCGTATTACCCTCCGCGGTGATCTGATAGTCAAGGGTCAGTGCGTGATCGTCTCCTAAGGTATAGGTGATCTGCACCCTGGCGCCGCATTCCCAGCCGTCTTCCCCTGAGTCATGCAGCGTCAGCACCACGCCGTTCTCTATCAGTTCTCCTGTGAAAAGCTGCTTGGAGAAATTGCCGTCCGCACCGTGCAGATGGTGATCGCCTCTGGGTGTTTTCAGCTGATAAGTTTTTCCGTCAATCTCGAACCGCCCGTAGGCAATACGGTTGGCACAGCGGCCCATGACATAACCTGTTCTGCGATACGCCGCGGGATCCGTCCCCGGATCCGGTCCAAGTACGACCGGTCCGATGTTTCCTTCCCGGTCCAGAACCCAGATGCCCTGGATCGCGGCACCCAGATTCAGGATCACTGCATACTCGCCGAAGGAGTTGGTAATCTTATATGCCTCTACTTCTCTGCCGTCCGGCAGCACTGCAAATTGAAACTTCTCAGTCATCCAGGTATTCCTCCTCCTGTGCTCTTCTCTGCGCTCTGGCTTTTCTGCGGTACCGGATCAGATTGATGTAGCAGATCACCGCGAAGACCAGCGCGATCAGGGTGATGATAAAGAAGACCAGAATCATCCGGTTCACATTCACCGCTTCATAAGCGATTGCGTACTCCGAGAACTTATTGGTCCGGAAGGTAATAGTTTCCGGATTCGTATCCAGATCTGCCAGCACATCCACAATGCCGTTGTGCTCCCGCAGAATGCAATAGGTACGTCCGCTGCGCTGATACTGTGCAGGGATCCGCAGAACCACTTCCAGTTCATTCTGCGTCGTGGAGATCAGGCTGCTCTTCGCATCAATGGTCTTCATAACCACAAAGCTGAAATAATCCAGTGCCTTGTAGCCGACCTTCTTCTCCATACTCCTGCGGATATTGTCGGGCACCTGCGTTCCGTTCGCCGAAATATCCACATTGAAGTTGATCTTTTCCGTGCCCTTGAGAACAGCCAGTTTCTCGTCCGCTGTCATCTCCGTTGTGATGATCTCTTCGAAATTCAGCAGGGTCGGATCATGGTAATACAGTTCCTCCGAGGTCTCCTGCTCCGCTTCCGCGTAACTGTTGTTTACTGTGATCTCAAGCGTTCCGTCCTCGAAAGCTTCCCGGAGCAGCGGCAGCTCTTCGTGATTGTCGATCAGCTTCATGGCCAGCTCATCCGTCATGCCGTATCTGGCCAGCACGCCGCCGGAAGTATCGGTACTGCTGCCCGCATTCTCCCAGGGGCTGACACTCTGCTGCGCGTCGGTTCCGTCCGCAGGAGCAGTCTGTCCCGCTCCGTCCCCTGACAGCGAATCATCCTCTACAACGACCTGGGCAGGAAGCGCACCGGATGTGGCTGTGTCTGCATTGTACTCGGTTGCCTGCTGGGCCGGCTGCGTATTCTGCTGCGCGGGCTGCACGGGCTGCGGCGCCGGCTGTGTATTCTGCTTCGGCGGCTGCACCGGCGTCGTGTTCTGCTGGGCCGGCTGCTGAATCTTCGTGAAGCTCGCCGCAATGGCGTGCTGTCCCCGGACATTGCTGAAGGTGTAGCTGGAAACCGGACCGATATTGACGCCATCCACAGCCACCGCAAGAATCTTGTAGCCCTGCAGCGGCACGATCGTATAGACCGCTGTGCCGCCCTCCGTGACATAATTGTCGCCGCTGGGGATGATGCCGCCGCCCTGGCTGGCAATCATCGAAGTGATCTTATAGGTCTTCGTATTATGTTTGGCAAAATTAGCCGTCAGGTTGTAGTTGCCTGTCACCTTCTCAATGGTGTATTTTGGCGAGTAGGATACGGTCTGGCCGTTGATGGTCCAGCCTGTGAAATCCCATCCGCTCTCGGCAAAGATCTCCAGGTCACATCTGGAGTTTTCGTTGTACTGGCCCGCGCCCGAGATTTTGCCCGCGCCGGCCGGATTGATGGTGACGTTGACCGAGAAGCGCGACTGCCGGAAGGACGCCGTGATATTCCGGTCTGTTGTGATATTGTTCAGCTGCAGGGACGGGGAATCCGTGATCTTCTTGTTGTCCTCGATAAAGCCCTCGAACTTGTATCCGTCCTTGGCCTTCGCATTCAAGGTGACGGAGCCGCCGTATTCAACCTTTCCGCCGCCGGTCACTGTGCCGCCATTGGTATTGTTGACGTCCACCCGGACATTGCAGCTGACCCGCTTGAACCTCGCCTGAATATCGCGGTCCGCGGAGATATCCTGAATCACCAGGCTGGAGGCTTCCGTCAGCAGACGGTCGTTCTCATACCAGCCCTCAAAGCGGTAGTTGTTGTTGGCTGACTGATTCAGCTTGACGGTGCTGCCGGCGCTGACGCTGCCGCCACCGGTCACACTGCCGCCCTCGGACGGAGAAGCAGTGACCTTGATCAGGTAATCCTGCGTCGTAATGCTGACCGGAATGGTGTCAAAAACCGACGGAGTCTGCCTGGAGGTGGCGGTCACGCTGATGGTGGAGGCGCGTTCCTCCCGGTCCACCGTGAGCTTTCCGGCTACATCGATAAAGGTTCCGGAGCTGTTGTTTCCGCCGACGGACCAGGTGACGTCCTTGTTGAAGTTATTGCTGCCCTGCACTTCCGCCTTGAACTGCATGGTCTTGCCGGCCGGCACGCTGGCGGAGCCGGGGGAGATGACAACCTTCGTCACGACCGGCACAGCTGCGGTCACCTTGACGGTAAAGGTCACGTTGGCATAATGTGTGCGCCGGTAATCGTTGGCGGAGAAGAAGGTATACGTCGCGTTATAGACGCCTTCCTTCAGATTCGTGGCAGGGCTCACCGCGAAGATAGCCTGATCGCCCGGCCGCAGATACAGATTCTCCGGAATTTCCAGCCGGAACGAGGTATAGGGATCCGCCGCGGCATAGGTCAGCGGCACATCCGTCGATCCGGTGTTGACGATGGAGAACTGCTTGTTGTTCTTATAATCCCCTTCCTGAATGGTTCCGAAATCCAGATTCGGCGTATAGCAGGTAAGGGAATAATCAAAGGGGTCCGGCTGCGGATCCGGGATCGGAACGACCTCCGGCGCCGGTGCGGGAACCGGATCGGGCTGCTCCGGAACGGCATACTCCGTCACCGGTGCCGGCCCTGCAATGCCTTCCTGTGTTCCTTCGTCCCAGCTCTGTTCAACAACAGCTTCCTCCCCATCCGCGTACACACGGATATAATGGAACATGCTGACAGACGAAACACATAGAATGATGGTCATCAGAACTGCCAGTGCTGCTGTCCGTCTTATCTTCATTCTCTGCTGCCTCCTTCCACTGCTTCTGTAAACAAAGTGCCTGTGCACCTCTTCATTTTACCACGTTATGGCTCGACCTTCAGAGATTCCTCGGCGATTTCAATCAGATCCTCCAGCGTATACCGCCGGATCACACCCGGCTCATTGCCGTCCGCGCCGCCCATCTGCAGGAAGCTGTCACACTCTGCCGAATAGGCGCGCACATTCGGGATCATCTGAACCGGCTTCCCGGATGACGCTTCCAGAACAAAGGCCGGACTGTTGAAGATCACCGTATCTGAGCTCTGCGCATCCAGCAGAATACTGCGGGATCCGGCAGGGATCATCCGGGGATTTCTGAAATGACCCTCTGTGATCGCAGTGTTTCCAATTTCAGTCAGATCCGGCAGATTATATTCATAAAGCGTGTATTCTGTATTCTGTGCGGTCTGCAGGATGAGCAGATCCTCCTGCGCATAGATCAGATCCGGACGTCCGCGGTATGTGAGGCCGTTTACTGGTTCCATGCTGCCGTCCATATGCACACGTGTAATTCCGTCCTGTTCAAGAATAAGCACTTCCTGGTTTCCATTCCAGGCAATACTTCGGTCAAGGACAGAGCCGCCAGGCCTTACGCTGGCGGAAAGCTCCGCATATTCGCCGCTTTCCGGATCCGCAATAATGCCGATATATTCTTCCGCGAACGAGGTGTTTTCGGAATCTTTTTCAGAAAGAATCAGCATGCCTGACCGATCCGGAGACAGGAAGGCACAGAAAGCGTCGTTATAGTAAAAGTAGCGTCTCACACCGGACCAGCCCAGTGCCTCCATCCAGTTCTTCACATCCAGGGTCTGTACGGCCCCGCTCTTAAGATCGCAGCTGCACCAGTACCAGTGCTCCGGATCATTATCAATCCGCAGAAGGTAATAGATCCGACTGCCGCAGATCAGGCCGGCGTCTGAGTGTATCCGGAGCGGGATATCCGCTTTCCGCCCCGGCTTTACAACGCCCTCGCCCGCACTGGCATGGCCTGTATACATTTCCATGGCCGTCTGATCCAGTGACTGAAGTGAAATCTGACGGACAGATCCGGTAAGAGGATCCGCGATGCACAGAGCCGGTGTATCGGAGCCCGCATAGAGCACTGCGCCGTCGTTCTGGAAAAGCAGCTCCCCTTCCCCGCTGCTTCCAATCAGCGTCCAATGTGTATCTTCCTGATTTTCAATCCTGAATTCTGATAGATACGTTCCTGTGTCCGCAGCATAGGAGCGGATCAGAAATCCATTTTCCTCCTCGATCAGCTGATGAAACTGTCCGCCGCTTTCATCATACAGCACCTGAAGCGGCCAGGCCGGTTCATCCGGTTCCGCAAGACGTATGAAGCGTTCATCCGCATCCAGCGGCCTGTAAATGTCAATTTCATTTCCGTAAAACAAAGTGCCGTTAGAAAGCGGGCGCCGTTTCAGCAGATACATCTGATCCTGCCAGTGCTCCACTGTATCGATATAATCCGGGAACAGGCTCCGGGAATAATAATAGCCGCTCTTTAAACCGGCCCGTACTTCCGGATTGTCATAGTCATACAACGTCCTGGTCCCATCCGTGCTCAGGATGCTCAGACACGTCCCGATTTCATCGACGGATTCCCGCTGCACATCCACAATCTGTGAGGGGGTATGCACCGATGCAAACCTCTTGCCGCTCTCTGGGTCGTACAGCACCAGATCTGTGTACAGATCAGCGGCGACAAGATCGTCAAAGCAGTACAATGCCGCCGTCGCATAGGCGTGAACCGGCTCTTCGCAAGCCCACAGCCGTGTCCGGGTCTCTGCATCATAACAGGTCATGCGTGCCCGGTACTGTCCCGTTTCAAGAGAAGGATCCTGATCCGGACCGATATAAGTCAGATAGTAGAATCTGCTTCCGGCAAAGCGCATCCCGGTAAAGCTGCCCTCTTCCAGCAGAAGGCTTTCTCCCGTCTTAAGGCTGCACAGATAAAGCTGCTGACTGGTTGAATCCGCCGGCCGGATACGCAGTGCCAGAAAAGCACCGTCCTCCGATGCACAGCATTCCTCCGGAACACCCGGCAGTCCCATCACCTGGCTGGCTTTTCCGCTGTCCGCATCCACTGATATCAGAACAACCTTCTTTACATCATCCTCTCCTGCCTCTTCCTGCCACAGAAACACCTGATCTGTGCCCGAAGCTGCATAGCCTTCCTTGAGTCTGTAATCATGCGGGCGCAGCGGGCACACCCACCTGTCCGCACCTGATACAAGATCCCGGCAGATCACCTGATCCGGATAGATCAGCAGCGCCGTCTCATCCCGGAGCACCAGATGCGTCAGTGCGTTGTTATTATAGGACTGTACGGAGCTCGAGACGATCTCCAGCGCAGGCTGATCTGTCAGGGTGTCCCAGACCATCGCGTCGCCATTGGAGCTGACAACGCCGATATAATGGCAGTGATCTCCCCTTCTGGCCGCGACTCTCCGGATGGCAAAATCTGTCCTGAGCCTGCCTGCTGCGGCCGGCAGGCTGCCTGTTGGCAGATGGTAAGCCCCCAGTGCGCTCTGCAGCGCATATTCCGCCTCCGGGAGAAAAGCCTTGTCCTCATCCTCCGGCCCCGGGAGCGCGGACAACGCCGCTGAAACAGCAGAAACTCTGTCGTTGTCACTCAGCTTTTCTGCAGACTGCTGTACCAGCGTGCGGGACTGCGCGAGCTGAATTTCGCGGTAATTCCGCGTAATCTCTTCATTTTTCTTCTGGATTTCTTCATTGGAGCGGGTGATTTCCTGATTGGCCCGGGAGATTTCCTCATTGGCCGCAAGGATCGTCTCATTCTGAGAGCGGATCCGAGAATTGTTATAGAGAACATAGGCTGTCAGCAGTGACATGCCTGCCAGCCCCGCGCCCAACAGCGCGGCGCGCCTTTTCATCTCATATTGTTTCCGGCGCTGAATCAGGTCGTCGTAGCGGCAGCCAAGAAGAGTGGCCGCAATACGGGGAAGCTCCGTCTGAAAGGCCTTTCGCTGATTTCCCCGGAAATCACACCCCACATGCTCGAAGGAGCGGCTCTCCCACTCTTCTTCCATGGGACGCTGGTGCTGTTTCTCCAGCACCGCCAGCGGCAGCACATCATCCGGCTCGCCTTCTGCAAGCACAATGATGACCTGCTCCAGCGGGCGGGTCTTGAGAAAGTATTCGACTTCATTCTGCACCCACGCAGATCCACGCGAAGCAGGGGAACAGATCACAATCAGGAAATCGGCGCGATCCAGCGCTTCCGGAATCTCCTCTGTCAGATTTCCCGCCGTGAGCTCATCCTGGTCCCGGAAAATCCGGCCGATCCGATCACGTCCCGTCTGCTCCCGGATCTCCCTGGGAATCCGGAACCGCTCAAGGCTGCGCTGAATCCGGCGGGCCAGTTTCATGTCCCGCTCCGCGTGTCTGTATGAAATAAAGGCAGTATATTCAGATTGTACGCTGGATTGACCGATCTGGTCCATGGTGCCCTCCTGTCAGGGTCTTCTCACCGATCAGCAGCTGATATCGAGAAGCTGTCCTTTTCCATGCAGGCGCAGTGCCATACTCTGTGCCGGCACAAAGAGACAGTCTCCCTTAAAGAAGTTCAGAAGAAAAGATTCTCCTGACAAGGCACCGCACCCATCGGTACACAGCAGCACGTGGAAGCTGTTCTCCTGCGTCTGATAGTACGGTAGATCCCTGTGAATTTCCGTGTTGAGCAGCATCCGCTCCACCTGGAAATATCTGCATCTGGATAGGAGCTCCAGTGCGAAGCCGCCCCGATAGCGCAGAACGCGCATGGGCTGGCGGGGTTCCTTCGACGCCGCAAGATTCGCCACATCCAGTGCTTTGTCTACATGCAGCGGGCGCTTTTCCCCGTTCTTGTCAATTCGATTGTAATCATAGAGCCGATAGGTCAGATTGCTGCTCTCCTGCACTTCCGCCAGCAGCACACCGGCGCCGATGGCATGCACGGTCCCGGGCTCAATAAAGAACACATCGTCCTTTGCGACCGGAACGTGATTCAGCTGATTGCCCAGCGACCCGCTCTGGACGCCCTCAATGACCTGCTCGCGGGTCACATTTTGCCTGAATCCGTAGATCAGCTGCGCGTCTTTTGCCGCATGGAGCACATACCACATCTCCGTTTTTCCGAGGCTGTTCTCATGCGAGAGCGCGTAGGCGTCGTCCGGGTGCACCTGAATCGACAGATCCTTCTTGGCATCAATCAGCTTGACCAGAATGGGCAGCTCAGGGCGGCCGCCTGTCAGAAGCAGCGGGTGGCTGCCCAGGTAGGCCGGGTGAAGAGAAAGAACTTCCCGCAGCGTCATGCCGGCATAGGCTCCGCTCGAGACGACCGACAGGCCGTCCGGGTGCGTGGAGCACTCCCAGGTTTCTGCCAGTGGAGAAACCGGGATCTGTTTGCCGAAATCGTCATTCAGCCGGCTGCCGCCCCAGAGATAATCTTTGGCGGCAGGCTGCAGTAAGAAGGGTTCGTTTCTCATAGATCCAATTCGTATTTGTGCTTGTCGTGCACGCTGATTTCCTTGCCCAGCTGCACTTCGATCAGCTGCAGTTCTGTGTCTGCAATCACGGTGTGTCGGCAGCCTGCTGCCATCGTGATCACATCGCCGGCACTGACCGGCTGTTCCATGCCGTCCACAATGGTCCGGCCTTTTCCGCTGATCACAGTCCAGACCTCATCCCGGCGGTCATGGCTGTGGTAATTCATCTTATGTCCCGGATTCAGCGTCACCTTGATGGTCAGGCTCTCGTCCTCCACATCCAGCACGCGGAAGCTGCCCCAGGATTTCTCCGCGAACATGACCCGGTCCTCAATCTCATCCACATAGGGCTTGATATAGGAGCACTGCTCCTTGTCAGAAACCAGAATGCCCTGCGGGCTGGCGGAGATGACTACATTTTTCAGCCCCATGGCCAGGATCGGCACTTCCAGCTCATTGATGACATGAACATTGTCGCAGGTATCATTCATCCGGACGTCGCCGACCGCATCCTCTTCCATGGCCTCGGTCAGGGTGTTCCAGGTTCCCAGATCCTTCCACATGCCGTGATAGCGCAGCACTGCGATATCCTGCTCATGCTCCACCACTGCGTAGTCGAAGCTGATCTTCTTCAGCGTCTCATATTTGGAAAACAGATCATCGTAATCCGTAAAGTCAATCAGTTCATGAGCCCGCTCCAGCACGTAGGAAAGGCGGTAGGCAAAGACGCCCGCGTTCCATAGACCGCCCTGGTCAATGTACTTCTGGGCCGTGACTGCATCCGGTTTTTCCTTAAATTCAGACACCTTGGAGAGATGCTCGGCGGAGGTGGGCATGATGTAGCCGTATTTCTCACTGGGGTAGGTGGGATCGATGCCCATCAGCACCAGATTGGCCGTGCCCTTTCTTGCCAGCTCCCACAGCTCCTTCACGGCGGCAAAATATCCGTCGTCCACATACGGATCCACCGGGCAGACAACGACCGCGTCATCGGGGCTGATGCCGCGCACGTCGGTCAGATAAGCCGTCGCCAGTGCAATCGCCGGGAAGGTGTCCCTTCTGCAGGGCTCAACGCTGATGCCCACCTCTTCGCCCAGCTGATTGTGAATCGCAGACACCTGCGATTTGCTGGTCGCAACGGTCAGGTTCGCCGCCGGATCTGCCTCGCGGATCTGCCGGTACACCCGCTGAACCATGGACTCATGCTCTTCCTCGGCCCCGTCTGTTCCCGGCTTCCGGAAGATTTTGATAAACTGCTTGGAACGAATATCATTAGAAAGCGGCCACAGCCGTCTGCCGGAACCGCCGGACAACAATACTATGTTCATCGCTTACCTCTCTTCAATCATCGCTCTTTATCTCTCTGCCCGCATGGGATTGTTCAGGAAGTCTTCGTAAGCAAGCCGGATGCCGTCCTCCAGCTCAGTCTTGTAGGTCCAGCCAAGCTTTGTCGCCTTGCTGACATCCAGAAGCTTTCTAGGCGTCCCGTTGGGCTTGGAAGGATCCCAGAGGATCTCACCGGTATAGCCCACAACCTTCGCCACCAGCTCCGTCAGCTGCTTGATCGTAATCTCCTTGCCGGTACCCGCGTTGACGGTCTCATCGCCGCTGTAGTTGTTCATCAGGAACACGCACAGCTCTGCCAGATCGTCCACGTACAGGAACTCGCGCAGCGGGCTGCCATCGCCCCAGCAGGTGACTGAGGTCTTTCCCTCTACCTTCGCCTCGTGGAAACGGCGGATCAAGGCCGGCAGCACATGGGAGTGCTCCGGGTGATAGTTGTCATTGGGGCCGTACAGGTTCGTCGGCATAACAGAAATGTAATCCGTGCCATACTGACCATTCAGATATTCGCAGTACTTCAGGCCGCTGATCTTCGCCAGGGCATAGGCCTCATTGGTCTTCTCCAGCTCCGAGGTCAGAAGACACGATTCCGGCATGGGCTGCGGCGCCATGCGCGGATAGATGCAGGAGCTTCCCAGAAACTCCAGCTTCTTGCAGCCATTCTGCCAGGCGGCGTGAATCACATTCATCTCCAGAATCATGTTGTCATACATGAAATCCGCCTTCGCAGTCGCATTTCCCATGATTCCGCCGACCTTGGCCGCCGCCAGGAATACATATTCCGGCTTTTCCTCAGCAAAAAATGCCTCGACCTGATCCTGTCTTGTCAGATCCAGCTCCTTATGCGTGCGCAGCACCAGGTTGTGATAACCCTGCTTCTTCAGCTGCC
This sequence comes from Lachnospiraceae bacterium, assembly GCA_017449485.1. Classification (GTDB taxonomy): domain Bacteria; phylum Bacillota; class Clostridia; order Lachnospirales; family Lachnospiraceae; genus CAG-791. Next base: position 8,545 of record JAFTFP010000015.1, on the reverse strand, counting down.
GTACAATCGCAGAACCCACCATCCCGCGGTGTCCCGCTACATAGATTTTCGCGTCTTTCTCCATCATTTGCTTATTTCTCCTGATATTTTATTTAGTAATAGCTGCCTTCTCCCGTCTTGCCAGCTCCCGGTCGTGCTCTGCCATGATCCGCACCAGCTCCTCATAGCTGGTCTTCTGCGGATTCCAGCCCAGCTTCGTCTTCGCCTTGGTGGGATCGCCCCAGAGGTTGTCCACATCCGTCGGGCGGAACCACTTCGGATTCACGCAGACCAGCATCTTTCCGGTTTCGACGTCATATCCCTTCTCGTCCAGGCCCGTTCCCTCAAACCGGATCGTGATGCCGTTGGCGGCAAAAGCCTTCTCCACGAAATCGCGCACGGTGTGCTGAACGCCGGTTGCGATGACAAAGTCCTCCGGCTCCTCCTGCTGCATGATCAGCCACATGCACTCCACGTAATCCTTCGCATAGCCCCAGTCGCGCAGCGAATCCATGTTGCCGAGTTCGAGATGATCCTGCAGTCCCTCTGCGATGCGCCCCGCCGCCAGGGTGATTTTGCGTGTGACAAAATTCTCCCCGCGCCGCTCGGATTCATGATTGAACAGAATGCCGTTGACCGCAAACATGCCGTAGGCCTCGCGGTACTCCTTGGTGATCCAGAAGCCGTACTGCTTGGCAACCGCATAGGGCGAATAAGGATGGAAGGGCGTTGTCTCCTTCTGGGGAACCTCTTCGACCTTGCCGTAGAGCTCAGATGTAGACGCCTGGTAAACCCGCGTCTTCTTCGTCAGGCCCAGAATCCGGACAGCCTCCAGAATCCGGAGCACGCCCAGTGCATCCACGTCCCCGGAATACTCCGGCACATCGAAGCTGACCTGCACGTGAGACTGTGCGGCGAGATTGTAGATTTCATCCGGCTGCGTCAGGCCGATGATGCGGATCAGCGAACTGGAGTCCGTCAGATCCCCGTCATGAAGAGTAATCCGGTCCTTGATGCCGTCGATGCGCGCGGTATTGGAGAGGGAGGATCTTCTCGTAATTCCGTGCACCTCATATCCTTTTTCCAACAGGAACTCGGCGAGATAAGAACCGTCCTGTCCGGTAATGCCTGTGATCAGTGCTGTTTTTCCCATATTTTGTCTCCTGATTAATAACAATTTCTATATTTTGTCAGATCATTATCCTTCATTATACCCCATTCCGCCGTGTTCGGATAGTTTCCTGGTGCGATAAGCGCGCGGTGTCATGGCATAGGCATCATGAAAAGCTCTGTAAAACTGTGTGAAATTCCTGAAGCCCACGCGCTCAGCAATCTCATTGATCCTAAGATCGGTTGATTCCAGCAGCTGTGCTGCCTTCTTCATGCTGATCTGCAGGGCAAAATCCTGAATGCTCAGGCCTGTGTAGCGCCGGACCAGTTTATACAGATAATCGCCGGAATAATGGAACTCCTGCTCGAGCCGGGCGCGTGTAATCCTGCCGGGCTGCTTCTCCATATAGCGGCGGATCTGGTGAAAGCGCTGCTGCTCCGTTCTGGTGCCGGGAGCCACCGGCGTGTTGCCGAAAAGAGCCGGATCAAAGAGTTCTGAGAGCAGCCGGCAGATCAACGTGGAAGCCTGCAGCGTCGAGGAAGAATCCGGGGCGGAAAACAATCTGAAAAGCTGTTCAAAGAGCGGATGAATCCGCTCGCGGACATTGACATTCCTGCGGGGTATGAAGTCCATGAATGAAGCGCCGGAAGAAAAATAATATGCATATCGCTTCAGCGCCTGGTTCTGCTCGCACGTAAAATAGCGCGGCATCTGCAGCAGCTCGTTCACATAGTCCCGGTTCAGCTTCAGGAACAGGAGTCTGGCATCCGTTCCAGCCGTATATTCCTCTGAGTGCAGCGTATAAGGCGAGACAAAGCAGGCACTTCCCGCAGAGTAGAAATGCCGGAAGCTGTCAATGTTCTGATAGATCTCACCCTCCAGCACGAACAGCAGCTCATAGTAGTCATGACTGTGCAGAAGCGGGGCGGCAGCCTTTCTTATCTGATGCATGAAAAGGCTGCCCGGGTAGGCTGTGTAATAGACATTCCGAACCCCAGCCTGCAGAATTACCACAGGCTGATCCTGCTGCAGCTCTCCATGAAGCTCAGACACTGACCCGATCTGCGGCTGTACGCTGATCTGGAGCAGCTCAAAGGGCTCTGCCATATGCTCCCGGTTCGGCATGATAGAAGGATCGTAGAAATCATATGGAAGTCCATCCGCCGAGAGAAGAAGTATTGAATCTGACATATTTTGCTCCATATAGGCCTGATTTTGCCATTTCATAGGAATATTATATCATTTAAAATTGTAAATGTAAGATGAAGCAGGTGTGATGCACACCGGAGGCCGGCGCCCCTGGCGCGGCAGAAAAGAAAAAACAGGAGGGTTATCATGCAGAAAGTCAAATTTAATCACGGCTGGACGGTTGAAGAAGGCGACGGCGCAGCCTTCAGTGCACTGCTGGGCGGCGGAGCTGTCCCGAAGCCGGTTACGCTTCCCCATGACCATCTGGTGGAGATTCCCAGAAATCCGTCGGAGCCGAACGGTCCCGGAAATGGTTATTTCCATGAGGTGGATCTGGTCTACAAATCGGTTCTGAAGCTGGATCCCGAATGTGCGGGCAAGCGCGTCTATATGGAGTTTGAGGGCGTTTATCAGAATGCATTTGTTTACATTAATGACGCCTTTGCCGGCAAATGTGCCTACGGATACAGCAATTTCTATCTCGACATCACCCGCTTTGTGAAAGCCGGACAGGACAACGCCGTCAAGGTCCTCGTCAAGAATGGTGTGCCCAGCGGCAGATGGTACACGGGCGGCGGCATTTACCGCGACGTCAATCTGATGATCTGCAATCCCACGCATATTGATCCGGACGGTGTCTTCGTCTCCGCCTCCGATATCACCGAAGAAATGGCTTCCGTGAATGTTCAGATTGAAGTCTCCAACGATGTCATGGAAATGAAACCCGTTGTTCTGAAGGCTGTGATGTGCGATGCAGACGGCAGGGTTGTCGCAGAGAACTGCATGCCTGTCAACCTGAATGAGGGACAGAAGGCTTCCTTCCGTCTTCCGCTCTATGTCAAAGCGCCGCAGCTGTGGGATGAGAACGATCCGTATCTTTACACCTGGAAAGTGGAAATCCTGGAAGGCGAACAGGTGCTGGATACAGAGTGCGGTACCTTCGGTTTCCGCAAGCTCCAGCTCGACCCGGTTCATGGACTGCGCGTCAACGGAAAAACCGTGAAGCTCCGCGGCGGCTGCATCCATCACGACAACGGTGTGATCGGAACGAAGGAATTTCCGTTCTCCGCAGAATACCGTGTGAAGAAGCTGAAGGAGACCGGCTTCAACGCGATCCGCAGCTCTCATTATCCGATGAGCCGTCATCTGCTGGAGGCCTGCGACAAGTACGGCATGTATGTCATGGATGAGTTCGCCGACGTCTGGACCACCTCCAAGGTAGCCTATGATTACAGCATGCACATGACGGAGTGGTGGGAGCATGACATCGAGAATCTGGTTCGCAAGGATCGCAATCATCCCAGTGTCATCATGTATTCCATCGGCAACGAGATCCCGGAGACCGGCAATGCCATTGACGCCGCCTGGGGCAAAAAGTTTGCCGATAAGCTCCGTGCACTGGATCCTACCCGCTATACCACGAATTCTCTGAACCTGCTGCTGGCAGGTATGAGCATGCTCTCGAAGATGGCTGCGCAGCAGGCACCGGCGCAGGGCGCACAGGAAGGCGGACAGGCGACCGGCGAGATCAATACGATGATGAGCTCGATGGGCGATATGATGGCTCAGCTTATGGAGAGTCCGATGCTGGCGAAGCTGACCGAGGAGGCTGCCGGGCAGGTCGATATCGTCGGCTACAACTACGCGCTCGGCCGCTATGTACCTGAAGGAAGTGAATATCCCAGCCGGATTCTGGTCGGCTCTGAGACCAATCCGCCGGATCTGGATAAGAACTGGGAAGCCGTCGAGAAGCTCCCGTATGTCATCGGCGATTTCGACTGGACCGCCTGGGATTATCTGGGTGAAACCGGCATCGGCGCAACCGGATATGGCGGACAGACAGGACCGATGGGTATGATGTATGCGGCTTATCCTTTCAAGGCAGCGTACTGCGGTGATCTCAATCTGATCGGTGACAGACGGCCCGCATCCTTCTGGCGCGAGATCATCTGGGGCCTGCGTAAGGGACCGTATATTGCCGTTCAGCCCGCCGCACACTACGGCGAGGAAAAGCATCAGTCTCAGTGGGTCTTCTCCGATGCGCTGCGCAGCTGGAACTTCAAGGGCTTCGAGGGCAAGGGTGTCGTCGTGGAAGTCTATGCGGACGCCGATGAAATCGAGCTGCTGATCAATGGAAAATCCGTCGGCCGCAAGGCAACCGGTGAGCCGCATCGCGCCATGGCTGTGTTTGACACTGTCTATGAGGCCGGCAAGGTAGAAGCTGTCGCCTACAAGAACGGCGCCGAGGTCGGCCGCGATGAGATTCTGACCGCGGGTGATGAGATCTGCCTGCAGGCCGATCCTGTTGAAAGCCGCTGCGGCTTCCTGCCGGCAGATGGCTCCGACATCGCCTTTGTCAATGTCTCCGTCACCGATGCCGCCGGTGTTCTGAACCCGGATGCCGATGTGAAGATCAGCGTCAGCGTCGAGGGCCCGGGCGTCCTGGCAGGCTACGGCTCCGCCTCTCCCTGCAACGAAGAGAACTACTTCGACACCGAGGCTGCTGCGTACGAAGGCCGCATCCGCGCCGCCATCCGCGCCTGCGGAACGGGAACGATCCGCGTAACCTTCACGGCCGGCGAGGTCTCGACCACTGTTGAAATCGAGGCGAAGTAATTTTAATAAACCGCCTCATCCCATACGAATAGAAAAGAGCCTGTCTGCAGCTTACTGCAGGCAGGCTCTTTTTCAGATCTCAATCCTATAAGCAGGAAGCTTTCACTCTCAGGTCTCACTCTGCCTGGGAGAGATATTCCTCCATCCTCTCCACATATTTTGCCGGGTCAGCACCCAGAATCGGATCTCCGATGAGCTTTCCCTGGCTGTCCACGAAATAGGTGGTGGGCGTTCCGACGACTGGCAGCACATCGTTGTAGCCTTCCCATGCGCACAGGTTCGTATAGGTCACGCCGGTATCGCTTAAGATGTCACGCGCCTCGCCAAGATATTTCGAGTTGTTCACCCATACATCATTGACCAGTCCGACGATGGCGCCGCCCTTCTGATTGAACTCCTTATTCATCTTCTCCAGTTCCGGCAGTTCTCCGATGCAGGGGCCGCAGGTTGTACCCCAGATGTTGATCATCGTCACCTTGTTCTGTGCAAAAAGTGCCTTGGAGTCCACCGGATTGCCATTGGTGTCGATCGTCTCGAAGGAAAGAACGGTTCCCTCTTCTCCGCCCTTCCATACCTTAGGCGTGAAGAATTTCATGCCGGCGAGGATCTCCTCGCTTGCGTCATAAAACGCGTTGTATTCTTCCCTGCACTCCTCCCGTATGTCTTCAGCCTTGTCGTTCATAAGGCACAACCAGACATATCCTTCCTCCTGATGAATCATCTTCAAGGAATTGAGAATAGTCTGATCTGCCTCACTGGCTTCTCCTTCCGTTTCTGCAAGCACGGCAAATACTTTCTCTTTCGCTTCTTCCTCTGTCTTGACGTCCTTCACACAGATGATCTGGAATGAAAATCCGGTATGAACCTTATACGCTTCTTCGTTTGTCAGTGCATTATACTCTTCCTTGGACATGTCGTAAGACACAGGCCAGCCCAACATCACACCGCTGTCATAATCCAGGTCTCCGAGATCATATGTGCCAAGAAACCCCTTGGTGAACTTCACGCTCTCCGGAAGATCAAAGCCATATCCCGTGCCTTCGCATACATATTCACAATCGACGGTTTGGCTGTCCGCTGCAGCCTGGCTGCTTCCGCCCTCACTGCCCTTCTTCCCGCATCCTGCGAGAACCAGAGCAAAGCACAGCACCAGCGCCGCTGCGGACAGAACTGTTTTCTTTTTCATATTGACTCCTTTCTGAGGCCTTCCTGTATCGGCTGATCTGCAGCTTTCTTTTCACGGATGATCATGGAAAGCGCATTTTTCGGGCAGGCATTGATGCATTCCCTGCACCTTATGCACTCACAGCTGTTCGGATTCTTTCGCGGATCCACATTCATCTTGCAGGTCTTGGCACACAGGCCGCAGTTCACGCATGCGTTCTCATCCACCTGCATTCTCACAAGGCTTACCTTCTGGAACAGGCCGTAAAATGCGCCCAGTGGGCAGATGTATTTACAGAACGGCCGGTAGATAAAAATGGAAGCCAGCACGCACAGGATGAGCAGCAGGAATTTCCACCGGAAGAGCCAGCCCAGCGTTCCGCGCATCGCATCATTCAGCAGCACCAGCGGAATACCGCCCTCCAGCGTGCCCACCGGACAGATGTACTTGCAGAAGAAAGGTGCGCCCACGCCATATTCTGACCGCACAAAGAACGGCAGTGCGAAGACCATCACGAAAAGCATCACGTACTTTAAGTAACGCAGCGGCTTATCAATCGCTTCCGGAACCTTCAGCTTCGGTGTCGGGATCTTGTACAGCAGCTCCTGGATCAGGCCGAACAGGCACAGCCATCCGCAGACAAACCGTCCCACAATCAATCCGATGAGAGACAGATAGCCCACTACATAGAAAGCAAATTTCCTGTGCCGTCCGTCAAAGACCGCCTGCATGGAACCGATGGGACACGAGCCCAGTGCACCGGGGCAGGAATAGCAGTTCATGCCGGGCACACAGAACTGTTTCAAGGGGCCCTTGTAGATCGGCGGGTCCCCGGGCAGAAATCCTTTTACATAGGCGTTCGTCAGGATTCCCCACCCGGCCTGAATAAATTTTCTAAACGCTGCCGCTTTCTTAACCAAGGCCGATACACTCCATACAGATATTAATAGCCTTCATCAAGACTATTTCCACCTCGCCCCGATAGATGCCGAACGCCATGCTTGCTATCGCGACCAGGATCAGACCGATTGTTGCCTGAATCGGAATCTTCCTCGTCATATCTACCTCCTACCCTCTAATTCACAGCAAGGATTTGCAATAATCATAGCACTCTCCATTTTTCTTTTCCATTTTTCCACTTCTTTTCATGCTCAAAATGACGTTGGAAAGTTTAGGAAAAGTAGTCCTTGACTGCCGCGCGGGATGGCTTATATTGAAAATATCAGGTTTTAAGGCAATTATGGCAAAAGACGGCAGAAAACAAGGTAGAACAGGCAGGAGGTAGAAATGAGTTCCAAGGTATATTTTACAGATTTCAGAACACAGATGGACGTCCCCCTTACATCCAAGCTCCAGAAACTGATCCGCAAGGCCGGAATCGGCGACATCGATATGGACGGCAAATTTGTTGCAATCAAGATGCATTTCGGCGAGCTGGGTAATCTGGCATATCTGCGTCCGAATTATGCGAAGGCCGTCGCGGATGTTGTCAAGGAAAACGGCGGCATCCCGTTCCTGACAGACTGCAACACACTGTATCCGGGCAGCCGCAAGAACGCGCTGGAACACATGGACTGTGCGAACATCAACGGCTTTAATACGATTACGACCGGCTGTCAGATCATTATCGCAGACGGCCTGCGCGGAACCGATGACGTGGAAGTGCCGGTGCCGAACGGTGAATATTGTAAGGAAGCGCTGATCGGCCGCGCTGTCATGGATGCAGACATCTTCATTTCCCTGAGCCATTTCAAGGGGCATGAGTCCACCGGCTTCGGCGGTGCTCTTAAGAATATCGGTATGGGCTGCGGCAGCCGCGCCGGAAAAATGCAGCAGCATAACAGCGGACACCCGCACGTGGATCCTGAGCTGTGCCGGAACTGCAAGCGCTGCGCCAAGGAGTGCGGCTCTGACGCCATCTCCTATGAGAGCGGCAAGGCATGGATCAATCCCGAACTCTGCAAAGGGTGCGGCCGCTGTATCGGTGCCTGCGCATTTGACGCCATCTCCAATGACAATGAAAACGCCAACGAGATCCTGGGCTGCAAGATTTCCGAGTACGCAGCAGCGGTCTGCCATGATCGTCCGTGCTTCCACATCTCACTGATCACGGATGTGTCGCCGAACTGCGACTGCCACAGTGAGAATGATGCACCGATCCTGCCGGATCTGGGCATGCTGGCTTCCTTTGATCCGGTTGCCCTCGACCAGGCCTGCGTAGACCTGTGCCAGAAGGCAGAGCCGATCCGCAACAGCCAGCTGGGTGATCACCTCGCTGATCCGAACTGGCATCATCACCACGACCACTTCCGCGACAGCAACCCGAACACCCGGTGGAAGGAAACCCTCGAGCACGCCGAGAAGATCGGCCTGGGCAGCCGTGAATATGAGCTGGTGGTTATGAAGTAAACTGCACAGCAGATCGCTGCAGAAGCAGACAGATATACAGGAAAGGGAGCCGCAAGGCTCCCTTTCCTGTTCAATCC
>JAFTFP010000165.1 GCA_017449485.1 Lachnospiraceae bacterium | reverse complement strand
GGGTGACTACAGCAGGAAGAACAATGGTGTCTATTATCACAGCTACACCGGCACCTGGGAAAATAATCTTCCGTGCGGGGAGGGCCATGAACATCTGAGCATCAACAGCACTTATCTGTCGATGCGGATTGTGACGAATGTCATGGGGTCGTTCCGCAACGGTCTTTATGACGGCAAAGTCTATCTGATCACAGAGAACGTGGGCGACGATATTCAGGAGTGGGACGGCACGGGTGAGCTCGGGAAATTCACTACTTTCGCCGAGGCCAAGTCCTATGACGAGAACCGCCTGGTGCCAGTGGCGAGAAGCCGCTATTCCAGAGATGATTACCTCTGGATGAAGGAAGATCAGAACATACTGCAGGGCGTCACCGGCCTTATTCACTGAAACGTTTCAGTAATCCGCTGAAACAATCAGTCATTTTGCACAGAAAAATTTTAAAAATGGGTTGACTTATAAACAATTCTGGTATATTGTTGATTTGCGAAAACGATTAAGGCGAATCAATCGCCGTCGGTTTGACAAATATCAAAGGAGGACAAGAAATTGAAGAAAAAGGTATTAGCTGTTGTACTGAGCACTTCTATGCTGATGGCTGTTCTGGCTGGCTGCGGAAGCGCTGCTGCACCCGCTGCTGCACCTGCTGAAGAAGCAGCTCCCGCTGAGGAAGCCGCTCCTGCAGAGGAAGCTCCCGCTGAGGAAGCAGTTGAGGAAGAGGCTCCCGCTGAGGAAGCAGTTGCTGAGGAAGCTGCCGCTGAAGAGGGCAAGGTTCTGAACATCTACTGCTGGAACGAAGAGTTCAAGACTCGTCTGACTGACCACTATCCGGGTTATGAGGAAGTGGACGCAACACACGGCAAGATCGGTGATGTTGATGTCGTATGGAACATCACTCCTTCTACTGACAATGCATATCAGAACAATCTGGACGAAGCTCTGCTGAAGCAGGCTGATGCAGCTGCTGATGACAAGATCGACCTGTTCCTGGTTGAGGCTGACTACGCACTGAAGTATGTTGACACTGAGTACACAATGCCTGTTGCTGATCTGGGCATCACCGCTGATGAGCTGGCAAATCAGTACAAGTACACACAGGATATCATGACCGACTCCAACGGCAACCTGAAGGGCGTGTCATGGCAGGGCTGCCCTGGCGTTCTGATTTACAACAGAGAAGCTGCAACGGCTGTTCTTGGTTCTGATGATCCGGAAACCGTTCAGGAAGCTGTTAAGGATTGGGATACCTTCGTAGCAACTGCAGACGCCATGAAGGAAGGCGGCTACAGCATCATGAGCTCCGTTAACGATTCCTATCGTGTATATTCCAACAACGTTTCCACTCCGTGGGTTGTTGATAACAAGATCGTTGTTGATGACAACCTGAAGAAGTGGGTTGACGATGCGAAGGCTCTTGTTGACAAGGGCGAGACCGGCACATGGGGCCTGTGGTCTGATGACTGGAGCAAGGGCTTCTATCCGGATGGCAAGGTATTTGCTTACTTTGGACCCGCTTGGCTGATCAACTTCTCCATGGCAGCTGACACCGAAGGTTCCATCGCGAACCAGGGCGGCTGGGGCGCTGTTGAAGGACCTCAGGGCTTCTTCTGGGGCGGCACATGGATCGCAGCTGCAACCGGCACTGACAACCCGTCTCTGGTTGCTGACATTATGAGACAGCTGACCATGAACGAGCAGATCATGACTGACATCGTGAAGGCTGACAGCGATTTCGTTAACAACAAGCCCGCTATGGAAGCAGCAGCTCAGGATGATGCTTATGCATTCCCGGTTCTGGGTGGACAGAATCCGCTGGCTATGTTCTGCGCAGGCGCTGAGAAGATCGATCTTTCCAACCTCTCCGCTTATGACCAGACCTGCAACGAAGAGTTCCAGAACGCTATGAAGAACTACTTCGACGGTAACTATGCAAGCTATGAGGAAGCACTCGATGCATTCTACAAGGCAGTTACTGAGAAGCACCCTGAACTCTCCTACTAATTCGCCGTACAGATTCTGACGAAGAAGTAAATAAGCACTAAGAGACTGTGCCTGCCCGGCAGAGGCCGGGCGGGCACTTTTTCGAAAAAAACCGCCGGGCAGGAGGCAGTCTATGGAAGCAAAAAAGCACAGTAAGGTAGTCAGTTACAATAAGTGGGGGTATATCTTCCTTATTCCTTTCTTCGTGGTTTATCTGCTGTTCCAGTTTATCCCGCTTGTCAGCACGATCTGGAACAGTTTCTTTGAAAACTATCGCTCCGGTCTGACTCAGATCGGTCCGAATTGTGTAGGACGCGCAAATTACAAGACACTGTTTACGAACGGTGATCTGCTCACATATACGAAAAACACCATGATCATGTGGGTAATCGGCTTTGTCCCGCAGATCTTCTTCTCGCTGCTGCTGGGCGCCTGGTTTACAGATCCGAGCCTGCGCCTGAAGGCTCAGCAGTTCTTCAAGACCGTGATCTATCTGCCGAACCTGATCATGGCTTCCGCATTTTCCATGTTGTTCTTCACATTGTTTGCGGATTCCGGACCGGTCAACTCCATTCTGGTTCAGGCGGGTATTCTTTCTGAGCCCTTTAAGTTCATGGCAAATGTCACCGCGACCCGTTCACTGGTCGGTTTCATGAACTTCATCATGTGGTTCGGCAACACGACGATCCTTCTGATGGCAGGTATGATGGGTATCGACCAGAGCCTGTTTGAGGCTGCGGAAGTCGATGGTGCGACAGCGAATCAGATTTTCTTCCGCATCACACTGCCGCTGCTCCGTCCGATTCTGATTTATGTTCTGATCACATCCCTGATCGGCGGCCTGCAGATGTTCGATGTTCCTCAGATCCTGACCAACGGCACCGGCGACCCGGCAAGAAGCTCCATGACACTGATCATGTATTTGAACCGGCACCTGTTCAGTAAGAACTACGGCATGGGCGGTGCACTTTCGGTTATGCTGTTTATCATCACCGGCATCTTAAGCCTGATTGTGTTCCGGTTTAACAGCTCAAGCACCAAGTCCAAACACTGAGGAAAGGAGGAAACGAAAATGAACGAGAATAAGACAAAAGGCGCAAGTGTTCATGCAAGACGTGCAATTGCATATATCGTACTGATTCTGCTTTCCTTCCTGTGCCTGATCTGGTTCTACATTCTGTTTATCAATGCGACCAGATCTCATGCGGAGCTGACAAAGGGTTTCACCCCGATTCCGAGCACGCATCTGATCGACAACTGGAAGAACCTGCTGGCCGGCACACTGCCTGTGTGGAACGGCATGGCGAACAGCCTGCTGATCGCAGTCCTGAGCGCAGCTCTGTGTGTTTACTTTTCAACCATGACGGCCTATGCGATTCATGCATATGACTTCAAGTTCAAGAAAGCGATTTTCACCTTCATCCTGGCCATCATGATGATTCCGACACAGGTTACCGCACTGGGCTTCCTGCAGTTGATCGGCAAGATGAAGCTGGACGATTCCTTTATCCCGCTGATTGTTCCTTCTATCGCGGCACCGGTTTCCTTCTTCTACATGAAGCAGTATATGGAGTCCGTCCTTTCCCTGTCTCTGATTGAGGCGGCAAGAATCGACGGAGCCGGTGAATTCAGAACCTTCAACAGTATTGTTCTTCCGCTGATGCGGCCGGCTATCTCCGTACAGGCGATCTTCACTTTTGTCTCCAGCTGGAATAACTACTTCATTCCTGCTCTGGTACTGCACACCGACAAGAAGAAGACCCTGCCCGTGCTGATTGCACAGCTCCGTTCCGCGGACTGGCTGAAGTTTGATATGGGCCAGGTTTATATCATGATCGCATTCTCCATCTTCCCGGTCATCGTGGTATACCTGCTTCTGTCCAAGAACATTGTCGGCGGCGTCACGGCCGGCGGCGTAAAAGAGTAAACCAACCATTCTTTTTCATAAACCCTTCTTTTTAAGAAAAGTGCCGGCTGGCCTATCAGCCGGCACTTTCCGTATGATATAATAGGCACCTGGACAGAAATTTAATCATCTATGATGCGCCGGAGGCGCTGTAAAGGAGTCAGAATGGATAAGCAGGATATGAATGTCGTCTGCCTGGACATGGAAGGTGTGCTGGTACCGGAGATCTGGATTGCCTTCTCGGAAAATTCAGGAATTCCTGAGCTGCGGCGCACGACCCGGGACGAACCCGATTATGATAAACTCATGAAATGGCGGCTGAGTATTCTGAAGGAGCATGGCCTTGGCCTGAAGGAAATTCAGGAGACCATTGCCGGCATTGATCCGCTGCCGGGAGCGAAAGCATTTCTGGACGAACTTCGCACAAAGACGCAGGTCATTATCTTAAGCGACACCTTTGAACAGTTTGCAGCGCCGCTGATGAAAAAGCTGGACTGGCCGACCATTTTCTGCAATACCCTGGTGGTGGGAGAAAACGGAGAGATTGTGGACTACCGCATGCGTACAGCACAGTCCAAGCTGACCACCGTCCGCGCACTGCAGTCCATCGGTTATGAGACCATTGCGGCAGGGGACAGCTTCAACGATCTGGCGATGATAAAGGCCAGCAAGGCAGGGTTCCTTTTCCGCAGCACAGAGCAGATCCGGGCAGATCATCCGGAGCTGCCGGCATATGAAGAATTCGACGAACTGCTGGAGGCGATTCTCGCCGCACTGTAAAGGGCAAGGCATCTGAACAAAAAGCACGGACAGCGGGGCTGCCGTGCTTCTCGTTTGCGTAGGGATTTATAATGTTAAAACTGTAGATGCAGTCCTACGCACATGATTCACGTATGAAGAATATGTTTTTTCCGAAATGAATGCCTTATGAAACGTCTCAGAGCCAGCTCATGATCAGTAAAACGGAAAAGACTAAACATTTCTTCAACAAACATCTAATTTATTATATTCCTATTTCCTTATACATGCAAGGAGTAAAGTAAAATAGGGGGGGCAAGGAGCGCGGGATATGATTCAGGACATTGCACCGGAAATTTTCCATAATGAATATACGCCGAGGAATCCGCAGGCCGAGGATGTGCTGTTTTTCTTTCGAAGCACAGACCGGGGAATTCTGCTTGCAGACAGAGACGGAGAAATTGCATTTCCGCTGTGCCGGGAGGTTTTTCCGGACTGGTTTGCAGCGGGAGAAGGAGAGGATCCAGCGGTTTACTGCCGGTATCTCTTCAGTATTACACCGGATCCGGACAGACCGGATACGGTTCAGAATTTCTACCTGTGGAACATGGACAACACGGAGGAAGCTGCCGCTTTTCTGCTGCAGCGCGGCTATTCTTTTGAGTCCATCCGCACTCTGCGAAAGGACAGGCCGCAGGATCTGTGTTTTGCCGGCACTACTGCTTATCATCTCTATGTATGGTATGATCTGAACCGCTTCTGCGGACGCTGCGGACAACCGACCGTTCTGTCAGAGAAGGAACGGGCACTGATCTGCCCGTCCTGCGGGAACACGATCTATCCCAGGATTGTCCCGGCTGTGATTGTCGGCCTGACCGATGGAGACAGGATTCTGATGACCCGCTATGCCGGCCGGGGCTATAAAGGACATGCACTGATTGCCGGGTTCTGCGAAATCGGGGAGCGGGCGGAGGAGACGGTGCGGCGCGAAGTGATGGAGGAGGTCGGCCTCACAGCATCGAATATCCGGTATTTTGATTCCCAGCCGTGGGGCTTTGAGTCCGATCTGCTGCTGGGCTATTATGCGGATGTAGAAGGAAATGATGCCATCCGCCTGGATGAAAATGAGCTGTCCGAGGCAGTGTGGGTCAGCCGGGAAGACATAGAGCCGGAGGAGTCGCCGATCTCTCTGACAGCCACCATGATCGAGGCCTTCCGACGCGGTGAGGTTCAGGGCAAAAAGCGGACATTCTCATAGTACATCCAACGCAAATATGGTAAAATAAATGCGTACGGTTTGCCGGCAGTTTCAGCCGGAATAATTCACGGGACGACGATGGAGGGAGAGAGAACATGAAGAAATTTATGGAAGAGTTCAAAGCATTTATCAGCCGCGGAAACGTAATGGATATGGCAGTCGGTGTCATCATCGGCGGAGCGTTCACGGCCATTGTCAACTCGCTGGTGGAAGATATCATCAATCCGATCCTGGGCGTGTTCGGCGGTGTGGATTTCAGCAACGTCAAGATTCCGCTCAGAGGCGATGCTGCCATTGGCATTGGATCCTTCATCAATGCGATCATCAATTTCCTGATCATGGCCTTTGTGATCTTCTCCATTGTCAAGGCGCTGAACAAGGCGGCTGAGGCAGCGAAGAAGAACAAGGAAGAAGAGCCCGCTGCACCGACCACCAAGATGTGCCCTTATTGCAAGAGTGAGATTGCACTGGAAGCAACCCGCTGCCCTCACTGCACATCTGAACTGAAATAATTGATCCGGGCGGCAGTCTGGGTACAGATCTGAAGTGACAGATGCGGCAGGCGGATGCCTGCCGCATTTTCAGGATTAGGCGTGAATCAATCAGAACATATTTTAGCAGATCAGCTCGCAGAGCTCGCTGGGAAAACCATTCCCTTTCATATGCCGGGACACAAGCGCGTCATGGCGCCTGCCCCGGATCTTTTCTGCGGGATTGATCTGACTGAGATCACCGGTGCGGATAACCTGCATCATGCGGAAGGGATCCTGCGTGAGGCGATGGATCGGACTGCGCAGGTTTTTCACGCCGACAGGACCTTCTATCTGGTGAATGGCAGCACAGTTGGGAATCTTGCAGCCATCCGGGCAGCTGTGCCGCCGGGACAGGAGGCGATTGCTGCAGGATCCTGCCACCGCTCCGTGCTAAATGGCCTGGAGCTGGCCGGCGCGAAGACCCATCTGCTCATGCCGGAAAGAGTACCGGGGTGGGATTTTCCCGCCAGCGTACAGCCGGCACAGGTAAAGAGACTGCTGGAGCAGTTTCCGGAAACAGCGGCCCTGGTACTCACTACACCTGCCTATGAGGGCGTGATTTCTGATGCGGCATCGATTGCAGAGCTATGTCACGATGCAGGCGTCCTGTTGATTGCAGACGAGGCGCATGGAGCACACCTGGGTCTGTTTGAGGACAGCGGGTTTCCGGCCGGCGCGATCGCTGGCGGTGCAGATCTGGTGATCCAGAGCGCACACAAGACCCTGCCGAGTCTGACCCAGACGGCGCTGCTGCATGTCAGAGGAAGCCGCGTCCTGATTGCGCGCGTGGAGCAGGCCCTGGCAGTGTACGAGACCAGTTCACCCTCTTATCTTCTGATGAGCTCCCTTGACGGATGCACCGGAATTCTCCGGGAGCGGGGAAGAGAGCTGATGACAGCCTGGAAGCAGCGGCTCGATTCTTTCTATGAAGCGGCCGGGCGCCTGCAGTGCCTGGAGGTTTTTCACCCGGACACACAGACCATGAAGCAGGCCGGAATCTATCAGATGGATCCGTCCAAAATCCTGCTGCGCGCAAGGAAGAGCAGCATTACGGGACAGATGCTTTTCTGGGCTCTGCGGGAGGAATATGGCATAGAAGCAGAGATGGCCCGGGGCTGCTATGTGCTGGCCATGACCAGCCTGTGCGACACAGATGAAATGATGAGACAGCTGACAGACGCGCTGATGGATCTGGATCAGCGGATCTGTGCCGGGGAGCAGCTTGAGCACTATGCACAGCGGCCGGGCAGTGATGTAGTCTGCAGAAATTTTCAGAATCATTAACCATTCCGCCGACGCAGCTTCTGACGGCGGGAGAAGCAGAACAGAAACTCGAAAAGGATAAAGATGGATCGGATTGCAGTTTTGATTCCCTGTTACAATGAGGAGCAGACCATAGAGAAAGTCGTGCGGGATGCCCGCGCGGCGCTGCCGGAAGCGACAATCTATGTCTACGATAATAATTCGACGGATCGGACGACCCAGCTGGCCGCTGCGGCCGGCGCCATCGTGCGCAGAGAGCGCCAGCAGGGCAAGGGCAATGTCATCCGCAGAATGTTCCGCGAGATTGATGCTGACTGTTATCTGATGACAGACGGAGATGACACCTACCCCATGGAAGCGGCACCGGAGATGGTGCGCAGAGTGCTGGAGGAACAGGCGGATATGGTGGTGGGTGACCGGCTCTCCTCGACTTATTTCACAGAAAACAAGAGGCGCTTTCATAATGCAGGCAATACGGTCGTGCGCGCTACCATCAACCGCCTGTTTGACAGCAATATCCGCGATATCATGACCGGTATGCGGGCGCTGAGCTATGATTTTGTGAAAACCTTTCCGGTTCTGTCCGGGGGCTTTGAGATTGAGACGGAGATGACTATTCACGCAGTCTATAACCACCTGCAGATTGACAACGTCATCATTGAGTACCGGGATCGTCCGAGCGGCAGCGCGTCCAAGCTCCGTACTTTTACGGATGGCTTCCGCGTGCTTGGGAAGATTATTGAACTATATAGGGACTACCGGCCGTTCCGCTTTTTCGGGACGCTCGCCGTGCTGCTGGCAGTGGTGTCCATTCTCTTTTTCGTGCCGGTCTGGCGCGAATACCTGCGCACTGGTCTGGTAGAGCGCTTCCCGACGCTGATTGTCTGCGGCTTTACGATGCTGGCGGCAACCGAGTCACTTTTTGCCGGCATGATTCTGGAAAGCCTGGAAAAAAGGAACCGCAGAGATTATGAGCAGAGCAGACTTCAGCTGCATGCTACGCGAAAGGCGGAGAAGGAATGAGGCAGTTGCTCCGAAAAAACTGGGACCGGCTTGTGATGGGCGGCGTGCTGCTCGGCGCGCTGATCCTGTTTATCTTAAGCGGCAAGGATACTTACCTGGCTGTGCCTGATAACCTGGAACTTTTTCAGGCACAGTATCAGATGCTGAAAAATACGGGAACCTTTTTTACACGCGGTGCCTCATCGCCGTTTCTTGCGGGAATTTCGCGGGATGTCCTGCCGTCGGAATTCTCTCTCACAGCCATTCTGTATCTGCTGTTTCCCGCATTGCCGGCCTATCTGATCAATTTTTTTCTTCGGATTTTTATTGCGGTGCTTTCCTTTGGACTGCTTTACCGGGAACTGGCACCACAGATTCTTAAGAACCCGGAGGCTGAAAAGGATCCGCGTTTTTATGAGCTGGGGAGAAAGCTGGCACTGCTCGCCGGCTTCTGCTATGGACTGAGCAGTCTGTTTCCCGCCTATGGCATCAGCTTCTGCTCCATCCCGCTGATCCTTTATCTGCTGATCCGCCTGTATCGGGAGAACAACCGGAAAAAGGGTGCAGCGCTGCTGGCAGGTATCTTTTTCTATCCCCTGCTTTCCTATTTTTCCTACTTCGGATTATTTCTGCTGGCCTACCTGTGCGCCGCCATTCTGTGGCTTTTTATCCGCCGTCTGGTTCTCCGGAAGAAAGGAAAACCGACGGGATCGGGGCTTTTCCGCCTCTTCCCGGCGCTGGTACTGCTGGCGGCCGGTTATATTGTCTGGGAAAACCGCCTGTTCGGGCAGATGCTGTTTTCCGACGAACCGTCTATTCGCGGCACAATAAAAATCGCTTCTCTCTCGCTGAAAGAGGCCTGGGGCTTCATGGCAGATTCCTTTGTAAACGGAATGATGCACGCAGAGCCGGCACAGAAATATCTGGTGCTGCCGGTATGCCTTGCGGCGTTCCTCATCGTGAATCTTTCCTATCTGCGTGCGAAAAAGGGCAGGGAGATCTTCGGAGATCTATTTAATCTGGCCGTTCTGATCCTGGTGTTCAACAGCCTGATCTACGGACTGTATTACTATGAGCCGTTCCGCAAACTGTTTGAGACCCTTGTACCGCCGCTGACGGGCTGGCAGTTCAATCGGACCATCTTCTTCTCGCCGTTTCTGTGGTATGCCAGCTTCGCAATCGCGCTGATCCGGCTGGCATGGATGATCCGGGACAAGAAATGGCCTGAGCTGCTGAAGAGCCTTCCGGCCTGGCTTATGCTGGCAGCCATGCTGATAGTTCTTGCTGCGCCGACGCAGTACAATGATCTGCGCCTCACCGCGTACGCACGTGTGTATGAATGGAAGACTGGAGGCCGGATGAACAATCTCTCCTATGGAGAGTTTTATTCCACAGAGCTGTTTGATAAGATAAAAGAGGATCTGGATTACCAGGAGGGAACCTTCTCAGATGCGGCTGTCACAGGCCTGAATCCTGAGGATCTTCAGGGGCGGATGAAAGCGAGCGGCGCCGACTGGAGCATTGCCTACGGCCTGTATCCGGCCATCCTGGAATACAACGGCATTGCGACACTGGACGGATATCTGGGCTTCTATTCGCAGGCCTATAAAGATGATTTCCGGAAAGTCATTGCACCTGCTCTTGAAACAAACGAGGGATCCAGAAGCTACTATGATGACTGGGGCGCCCGCTGCTATCTGTATTCCGGCAGCGGAGAAGTACTGGTATCGCCGCTGCGCCGCTATGAGCCGGCGGACCGCGAGCTGCAGATTGATCCGGAGGCACTCAGGGCCCTGGGCTGCCGCTATCTCTTCTCACGCATTGAGCTTACGAATGCTGAAAAGATGCAGCTGATTCTCCGCGGCACGTACACGGATGAATCCTCGCCGTACACGATTTACGTCTATGAACTGAAGATGACTGCAGATGCGTAAAATATAACTTTTGTTACAAGGAAAGGAGCAGTACATGAAAAAGGCAGATATCACCCTCGACCGGGCGTATCAGATCGCGCAGATTGATCCGAGAATTTACGGTTCATTTATCGAACATCTGGGCCGCGCTGTGTATGGCGGTATTTATGAGCCGGGGCATCCGCTGGCGGATGAAAAGGGGTTCAGAAAGGACGTCATGGAGATGGTCCGGAAGCTGAACGTTCCGGTTGTGCGTTATCCGGGCGGCAACTTTGTCTCAGGCTTTAACTGGGAGGATTCCGTCGGCCCTGTCAGCGAGCGGCCGAAGCGCTTGGACCTGGCCTGGTATACGACGGAAACCAACGAAGTCGGTCTGCATGAGTTTGCGGACTGGGCGGCAAAATGCGGCACGCAGGTCATGTATGCTGTGAATCTGGGCACGCGCGGACCGGAGCAGGCCCGGGATATCGTGGAATATGCCAATCATCCGGGCGGCAGCAAGTTTTCCGACATGCGCATCAAAAATGGCGCGAAGGATCCGCTGAACATCAAGCTGTGGTGCCTGGGAAATGAGATGGACGGGCCCTGGCAGATGGGCCATAAGACAGCACTGGAATACGGGCGCGTCGCGAATGAAACCGCCAAGATCATGAAGTGGGTAGATCCTTCGATTGAGCTGGTTGCCTGCGGCTCTTCCGGTTCCGGGATGCCGACCTTCGGTGACTGGGAATACACGATGTTGAGCGAGTGCTATGAAAACATAGATTATGTTTCCCTCCACCGCTACTACGGAAATCCGACGGGCGATACGCCTGGCTTCCTGGCCCGCTCCATGGATCTGGATGAGTTCATTAAGACGGTTGCCGCGATCTGCGATGCCGTAAAGGGGAAAAAGCACAGCAAAAAGCAAGTGAACCTCTCCTTTGATGAGTGGAACGTCTGGTATCATTCCCGGGAACAGGACAATGAGATCTGGAAGCAGGACAAGTGGGGGCGTGCTCTGCCGCTGCTGGAGGATATCTATAACTTTGAGGATGCACTGCTGGCCGGTTCCATTCTGATCACGTTCCTGCACAACGCGGACCGTGTGAAGATCGCCTGCCTGGCACAGCTCGTCAATGTCATTGCGCCGATCATGACCCGTGGCGGCGGAGGCTGCTGGGCACAGACGATTTACTGGCCGTTCCTGCATGCTTCGAATTTCGGACGGGGAATTTCTCTGAATACGATTGTGAACTCGCCGGCATATGACTGCGCGGATTATGAGAATGTGCCGTATATTGATGCGGCGGCAGTGCTCGGAGAGGACGGGAGCGTCACTGTATTCTGCGTCAACCGGGACCTCAAGGAGGATTACGAGCTGGGGATCGACCTGCGGTCCTTTGAAGATGAGAAGAATCATGGCCTGCGGCTCGATGAGCACATCCTGCTGCACCACGACGATGTGAATGCGGTCAACACGGAAGAAAATCCGGACAATGTCAGACCCTGCGCAGGCCCGGGCGGCACTGTGGAAGGCGGAAGAGCACAGATCCGGATCCCGGCACTTTCCTGGAACGTACTGCGCTTTGTCCCGCAGAATTGAGACCGAAGGAGGCCTCAGTTCCCGCGGAATGTGAGTGGCGGCAGACTGGAAAGTATTGTACAATAGTGAACGATAAATAGAAACAGACAGGGAGTGAGCGGAAATGCCGATCAGAATTGCGAATTTCATGGGACGGTTTGGATGGGAGATGCAGAAGAAGTTCCCGAAGCTGTCTTCCCAGAGCTATCTGAAAGCGATGTTTTTCCTGCGCCGGAAATCGCAGAAGGATTATATTGAATATTTCATGAGAGATCCGGAGCATGTGCCGTATCCCAACGTCGTGAATCTGGAGACCATCAACCGGTGCAACAGCAACTGCGCCTTCTGCACGGCCAATGTTCACGCGGAAAAGCGGCCTTATATGTATATGACAGATGAGATGTTCTGCAAGATCATCGATGAGCTTGCGGACTGGGGCTACAAGGGCCATCTGACCATGTACGGCAACAACGAGCCGCTTCTGGACAAGAATATCGTCGAGCGCCACCGCTATGCCCGCGAGAAGCTGCCGGACTGCTTTATCTTCATGTCAACCAACGGACTTCTGCTGAATGTGGAAAAGCTGAAGGAACTGAGGCCTTATATGAATCAGCTGATCATCAACAATTACTGTGAGGACATGAAGTTCCGTCCCGGAGTGCAGCAGGTTATTGACTATGTGCAGGCGAATCCGGAGGAATTCAAGGATATTGATATCCTGGTACAGATGCGCTATGTCAAGGCGGTTCTGACAAACCGCGCAGGCAGCGCACCGAACCGTCAGAATGAGAAAGAGAAGGTCATCAAGGAGACCTGCCTGATGCCCTACACGGATATGTGGATCACGCCGGACGGAAGGCTGGGCTACTGCTGCTGCGATAACTTCGAGGTGACAGAGCTGGCCAATCTGAAGGACTGCACAGTGGCGGAGGGCTGGAACAGCCAGAAGTACCGCGCGTTCCGCGAGCGGGTGCGCCGCGGCAGACAGTATGATGCATTGTGCAAGCACTGCGATTTCATTGACGCAGGCCTGCGGATGCATATGGTCAACGAGATTCTGAAGGAAGACCGGAAGACCGGCGGAAAGAGCCGGGAGGATCTGGGAAGCCGGATCGCGGATACTTTTGCCCAGAAGACAAAATAATCCGGGCGGTACAGCTGCAGAAAAAGAATAGATCAAAGAATAGATCAGGAGAGCGGACCGGCGAGCAGCCGGTCCGTTATATATTGTGCGAGTTTCTGCGCGCCGCGCACATTGGGATGCACGCCGTCCAGATAATCTTCGCTGGTAAGCCCTGCGTTGAAGGCATCGATCACCTTCACATGGTGGTTTTCAGCCGCTTCACGGATCAGATCATTGTCGACAGTGATGTTCTGCCCGTTCTGGTTCTGCATCATGGAAAGCTCTGCATAGGACGTCGTGACGGGAACGCCATTGTTCGGATCCAGCATCGGCAGGCAGGTCAGAACGATGATCTCCGACTCCGGAAAGCGCGCCGAGAGTTCAGTAAGCAGGGTATCATAGGCATCCGAGAAAACGGAGAGCTCCCGCGCCTGCCAGCAGTCATTGGTTCCGGCAAGAATCATGATCACGTCCGGTCCGCCGGATTCTCCTTCACTGAGCGGTGTGGCAGCGTCGAAAAGCCTGCGCCTGCCGAT
>JAFTFP010000014.1 GCA_017449485.1 Lachnospiraceae bacterium | reverse complement strand
AGCGTTCATCCTGAGCCTGGTTCAAACTCTCATGTTAAATATTGAGATGGATGACTTCGTCATCCGTCTCCTACGCACTTGCGCCGCACCGTAAGGTGCCTCTCATCGCAAGTGCTCCTTTTTAAGTTCTCTCCACTCAGAGATTTCACTGACCTGATCTTGTAAGATCATTTCTGCTTCTTCTCATCCGTGATTCTTTGGATTCGGATTGTTCTCCAAATTCCCTCATTTTTGGTCCAGTCTTTCGACTGTCTTTTGTTCGGAAATTCGGGGTCGCATTTCTGTTTGATTGTCTGATATTCGATTTTAAAGGTTCTTCAAACAACCGCCGGTTGTTTGTCTGTCGCAGCGACAGCTTGCTTATAATACTACCTGTTTTTCCGTCTGTCAATAACTTTTTTAAAAAATTATTTTTATGTTTCTCAGACGGAACGGAGTAAGAGGGATTTGAACCCTCGCGCCGGTTTTAGCCGACCTACACCCTTAGCAGGGGCGCCTCTTCAGCCTCTTGAGTATTACTCCGGACACTGAACTGATTGTTCAAATGTTAAATTATGCGCCCTTTTTTGAGAGCGCATTCTAAATTATACATAGGCCTGTAATTTTTGTCAATTGTAAATGTACAGATCACGGCCCGTACTGTCGAATACAACAATTGCCGGAAAATCCTTTACTGTCAGCTTCCGGATCGCCTCTGTGCCCAGATCCTCATAAGCAATTACCTCCGCGTCAACGATAGCCCGGGACAGCAGAGCGCCGGCCCCGCCAATCGCTGCAAGATAAACCGCTCCGTTCCGCACGATGGCATCCCGCACCTCCTGAGATCGCTTTCCTTTCCCGATCATGGCAGACATACCCAGGTCCAGCAGCTCCGGTGTGTAGCGATCCATCCGGCTGGCTGTTGTCGGACCGGCAGACCCAATCGGCCGTCCCTCTCTGGCCGGACTGGGTCCCATATAATAGATAACAGCGTTTTCAATTGGAAATGGAAGCTCCCCGCCGTCACGCAGGGTTTCTGCCATCCGTTTATGCGCCGCATCTCTTGCAGTATAGACGGTCCCTGTCAGATAGACCATGTCTCCTGCCTGCAGCTGTGCAATTTTCTCTTTTGTCAGCGGTGTTTCCAGATATCTGTCCACAGTTTTCTCCGATCATATTGTGCGAACCGCGTGGCGGTTTACGTGACAGCAGATATTGATGCCTACCGGAAGTCCTGCTATATGTGTGGGCCAGGTCAGAATCCGGACAGACAGCGCTGTTGTCTTCCCTCCTAGCCCGGCAGGGCCGATACCGGATTCGTTGATCCGGCGCAGAGCCTCTTCCTCAATTCTGCGAATGTGCGGCAGCTCAGAGTGAGAATCCACCGGAAGTGTCAGCGCCTTCTTGGCCAGCAGGGCACATTTCTCAAAGGTCCCGCCGACTCCTACGCCGATCACCATAGGCGGGCAGGCGTTCGGGCCTGCATCCAGGGCTGCTCTGACAATCGCTTCCAGAACCCCCTCCTCACCATCCGCAGGCTTGAGCATCACAACGCGGCTCATATTTTCGCTTCCGAATCCCTTCGGCGCAACGGTAATCCGGACCTGATCTCCCGGTACAATTTCCGTATGCAGTATGGCGGGGGTGTTATCCCTGGTGTTCTCACGCAGGAGCGGATCTTTTACAACAGATTTTCTCAAATAGCCATCCACATAGCCTCTGCGCACGCCCTCGTTTACCGCTTCTGTGAGATCGCCGCCTGTAAGAAAGACCTCCTGACCGATCTCCAGGAAGACAACAGCCATCCCTGTATCCTGACAGATCGGAATCATATCCCTGCCCGCGATCTCCAGATTTTGCTCAAGCTGACTCAGAATCTGTGCTCCCAGAGAAGACGCTTCCTCTTTCCTTGCCCTGTGGAGCCGTTCCTGCATGTCCGGCGTGAGCGCATGGTTGGCCTCAATGCACATTTCGCCTATGTGACGGGTGATTTCTTCTACATTTAATTCTCGCATAGTTCAACCCAGAATCTGCTTCAGCGTCTCGTCCAGTTCTTCAGGGGCGGGCTCGGTCGGATTCCAACCAATCTTCTGCCCATCTGATTCATAGCGCGGAATCAGATGCAGATGGAAATGCGGAACGGTCTGTCCGGCGCAGGCTCCATTATTCTGAACCAGATTAAAACCATCTGCAGATAATGCCGCTTTCATCTTCGCAGCGGTCCTCTTTCCGACCAGCAGTGCCTGTGCGGCCAGTTCTTCAGGCATTTCAAACAGATCTGCATAGTGCTCCTTCGGGAGCACCAGCGCGTGTCCTCTGGTCGCCGGTCCAAGATCCAGGATAACCCGGAACTGATCATCCTCACAGATCGTTCTGGACGGAATTTCTCCATTGGCAATCCGGCAGAAAATGCAATTATCATCTCGTTTCATCGCTGGTCACCTCCACTTTTCATAATCCTGCTTCACAGACCGTGCCCCGGTATCTGGCAAGGCCGTCAGCAATCATTATCATAGCAGAATTCCGGGGCAATCTCTATCACTACATTTAGTGTTTCTACCTATTATAATGCCACCACATCTTGGCAGACTTCTGTCAGCGGTAGCAGAATTCCAGTCTGCCGATCCGAACCTCATCACCGCGGCACAGTGTCTGCCTTTCTCCCGGCTTCAGCCGGGCTCCATTCAGATAAGTTCCATTGGCGCTGTTCAGATCCTCCACGGTAATCTGCTCCGGCGTGCCATTAAACCTCACATGCATACCGCTGACCGAGGTGTCGTCAACCGTATAATCTGAAAAACGTCCCATCCTGCCTACGGTGACCGGCAGCTTGGACAGATCAATATGATACATGCTGGCACTTCCGATTCCATGAAGCTTACTTGGTGCCTCCTCAGGCTTCAGACGTTCTTCATAGAGATCTGTTCCATATTGAACCTGCCCGTCAGCCAGAAAACTGTGCCTGATCGGCTCTGCAGGCCTGCGTCCGCTGCCTTCTTTTCGGCGGATCCAGCTGGTTTCCGGAACATATCCATCGTAGTATCTGTCTGGTTCATACTCTCCCGCTTCATCCGCCTGTCGCTGAGCGCTGAAATCTCTGTCCTCAGCGGCTTCTTTCATCTCCTCAGCCGCATCTTCCTCGTCCGCTTTCGACGGCTTCCTGAGTCCTGTGAATACAGCGGCCGCAGACAGCACGATGGCTGCGAAAAGAATCACCATTTCCCCAATCAGCATCGGAAACAGAAAATCCTGGCGAAGCGGCTGATTTCTGCGCAGCCACTCCAGTCCGCCTCCTGTGAGCAGACATACTGCCGCACTGATGATCAGCAGCGTGTTTGCACGACTTCGCCCGGCATGCGCTTCCTTCGTCTCGGGCTCCTGCGTCTCTTCCTTCATATCCCATCTGCGGATTCTCCCGGAGGCGATATAAGGCACATCCGTCTCCCGCTCCATGGCGCCGTCCTGCTCATCCTGAAAACTCTCCGTTTCCATCTGCTCTGACGCATTCCTGGTATTTTCCTCCTGTGTATAAGCGCTTCGTGCCGGAAACAGTTCCCGCACCAGCTCCTCTGTCAGGACAAAATTCGGATTCTCAGAACACTCCATCAGACGGCAGGCTGCATAAACCGCATCCCGGTCTGTTTCGTCCAGATGTTCAGAAAGAAATGAAAACAGCTCCTGAGATGTATTCTCACAGCTTGCTGGATAATACAGAAACGAATAGCGATCACGAAACATGTCATAGAAAACCAGCTCGGGACTTCGGATCACCCGCGCACAGTCCAGCAGATAGTCGGCGATTTCCCGCTCCATGGTCAGTATTTCCTCCAGCAGGTGCTGAAGATCCGCACCGGTAATCATCCGGTTTTCATATAGATTTTTCAGACTCTGCCGGGAGGTGATATCATAATACAGATCCTCTTCCTCCCCCACAGACAATCGCATGCAGGGCAGGAGGCCCTCAATTCGATTCCGGGTCAGCATTCTGATCTGATAGTTCCGGCCGCTGGTCTCTTCGGGGCAGCGGATTGCCAGATAATTATGAGCTGCATCTGTATAATAACTGTACTCCAGGTTCATTGACTCGTCTTCCCCTCCTCATCCTGTGTTAAAAACTGATAACCCTTCTTAAGAATCCATCGGATCCGCCTGTACAGCCGCACATCTTCGGCCGGATCATAGCGCTGCGCTCTGGCAGAAAAGGTCATTCTCCAGTTCTCCGGCATCAGCGAATGTGCAGTAAAGACAGCCGGTCCCACCTCGGCGCTGCCCTGAATGGAGGTACGCCGCCCCTCCACATGAATATTTCTGTTGAATGTCCTTAACATAAACAGCTTTGCTGTGTTCAGATCTGCCCGTCCCGGGTCCGGGTTTTCTTTCCGGCTGCTGATTTCCAGACAGACCAGATAACTGTCCTGGGAGAGAAGACATTTATCATATTGGTAAAAACACAGATAAATTATGATGCAGTAAAGGATCAGTATCAGCGGAATGATCATCGCTGCTTCAGTTGTGAAGTATCCTCCCAGCCCCGGGCCGACACGGCTGTCGTTTCCTTTCATCTTGTTGTCCTCCCCTTGGAACAATCTTTTTCAGAACCATTCCGGCACAACTGAAAGCAGCGCGCCGGCTGCGAGAAACGGTACAAAAGCAATCGTCTGTTCAGCACCTTTCTCCCTGTTTTTCCCATGCACCCTTTCATAAATCAGCAGACCCGCCGCATAAACTGCAGACATCACAGCTGCACAGAAAAGCTGCAGGCCGGCTTTTTCGGGGCCGATCCACAAGCCGCTGACCAGAAGACACATCCCGTCTCCGCTGCCAACCTGTCCGCGGGTAATCCATGAAAGCAGCAGCAGAAATACGCCCGGCAGCATTGCATATAGATAATCCCACAGCAATTCCGGCTGAGCTGCACAGGCCGCACAGTCTGCCAGAACAGCGCCGCCAAGTACTGCCACAATCAGGCGGATCGGAATTCTTCTGGTTTTCAGATCCAGCCAGCCTGCAGTCACCAGAAAGGCCAGATCTGCCAACGTCCTCCATATCAACACTTCTTTCTCCTTCAGTGACCGCACTTGGAACAGGCAGGCATGTGATCCTTGACCGATTCCAACGTAACTGCGTAAACCGTCCGCTTCAACGCCGGGCAGGAAGCACTGTCGTGATACCGGTTGCCCTCGCGCGTAATAAACTTCAATCCTCCATAAGTCGGATGACAGACCTCACACGGATAATATTTTCCGCCGCTGTTGTTCCGGGCAATCCCCAGATCACCCGCAGGCAGCGTTGTGATCGATGGCTGCAGATACGTACATTCACGATTCCGGTGATAGACCGTCCCGGTGGGGGTGATGAATACATACTCATCCATCGGCGCGTCATCTTCCTTTTCTCCGCTGAGCGCATATCCCACAAAGGCGTGTCCGTAAAACCGGCTCTGCATAGGAAACCCATCGAAGCCCGGCATGGACATGAACGGTTTAATCCGATAATCCGCGACCAGGTCAATCAGGTCGCCGTCAGCCATAATGTTAGAGCGAAGATAGGACACCGCACCGCTCCCGCCCTCCAGACAGGTGTGATCCAGATACTCCCGGCCAAGCAGTTCCTCTACATTGTTTTTCACATAGGTCTCAGACAATGTGATCGACACGGCAAAACCCGGTATCCCGGTGAGGGCATTATCCATATTGCCTTCCTGCTGATCGTTATGCTGCTGCAAATCGATCACATCTGAGAGGCCATATCGATAAAAGTAAGCATATTCACACAGCCTGCTGCCCGTCTGATGCAGCGCCGCCGTCATGTTTCCGGAAAGACGCAGCATATCAAACGCACTCAGAAGATTGGCGAAGAAGAACAGAAACAGCGGAACTGCAAGTGCCGCCTCAATCGTCATCCCGCCAAGGGCAAAAGACGGAGAAGACGCCCTTTTACAACGATCCGCTGCCCGGAGAGGCCTGTTATTTATATGTTTATTGGTTCGGAACCGTTTCTTTTCTCTGCAGCTTTGCCTGCAGAAATAAAAGGGCATCGCCTCCGCCTTTTGCTCCATTTAGCTGCCTCCTGACTTTTCTTTTCAGTTCATTTGATCCTTCTTTTTTCAGCTGTCATAGAAAGTCTTCAGTTAAATCCGAATTCTCTGCCGATGGCATACTCATACCCGGTCCGGTCCACTACCTGTGCCTGCATATAAAATGCATCGATACAGCCGTCGATCATAAAACCGGCGTTTCCGGCGGTTTTGCGAATGTCTGCCTCCATCATGTCCAGAAGGCGCCTTGTCTTCAGATTCCTTCCCTCCAGAAACAGGAAGACCCGCAGATAATCCTGATAGCTGAATCCTTTTCCGCCCGGGTCAGCCCGGGTGGCAATCGTGGGCACGAAGATACTGAGCAGCGGAATCTTCCAGCTGGACGCATCTTTCAGCAGCGGCACTCTGCCGCCCGCCATCAGGGATTTCACATCCTGGACGGATTCCAGGTAAGCCCAGGCAAAAAGCACCACCGGCGTGATGACCTTTTCAAGCTCCGGATTCAGAAGGCAGCAGGCCAGTGCCAGTGAGAGAATCTGCGCCTCCCGCTTCTTCCCTTCATCTGAAAACAGGTACATACAGTTGGCAGCCTCCCGGATGATCATCAGTCTGCGGGCAATAGCCTCCAGGTTCTGTTCATCCTCTGCTTTTCCGGCCAGAATATACTCAACCTGATACCTGAGCCTGCTTTTTTTCATGGTTTCCCGGTAATTGCCGCATTTCTCCAGAATATATTCATCAAAAACCAGTGCATCCACTTCCGGGTAATCATGGGTGTTTTCCGGCTCATAGCCGCCCGTAAAGGCCAGTCCTCTGTGCGATAGTACCTGTGACAGCTCTATACTTTCCTGTGAAACCATATCCAGGTTCGGGATGACCTGATACAGAATCGGCGTGCTGCGAAA
The DNA here is from genome assembly GCA_017449485.1 of Lachnospiraceae bacterium. Taxonomy (GTDB): domain Bacteria; phylum Bacillota; class Clostridia; order Lachnospirales; family Lachnospiraceae; genus CAG-791. Next base: position 5,385 of record JAFTFP010000014.1, on the reverse strand, counting down.
GGCTATGACCGGTTCTCCCGGATTCTCAATCTGCACCTCCTCTCCGTTTTCATCCGTCATTCCTTCAGATGCGCGCCTTGCCTCCTCCAGGGCGCGTTCACTGTCGTTTCTTCTTCTCTGCCACTCGCCGGACTCCAGAGAAAGCCCCTGGAACTGATTGATGCCGGCAAGTGCACCTGCGATGGCATCCTCTACCGGATCTGCCGCCATATAGGCATAAACCTGCTGCCGCAGCGGTCTGAAATCTCCGTCCGCAATATAGCGGCACTGCGGCACACTGACCGATTCCGCCGTGATCGCCGTAAAATCTCTGCGTTTGGTGATCCCGATCAATCCTGTCATTTCGTAATTCCGATTCATATAATCCTTAAGATGCTGTTCTGTGTTCAGGATTGACGGTGCGCCGCTTCCATAAGCGGTGTCGATGAAGAACAGATCATACTGCCGCTGCAGCTCTCTGTGATACTCCCCTAGTGCCGAATTGCCGGCAATGTCCGCCGCACAGACGGTTCTGTACCGCACAGTGTTTTCCCGCGCGCCCTGCATCAATGCGAAGTAAAGAGACAGAAGAATTCCCAGCGACAGGGCCAGATAGACCGTCAGATAGCCGCCGGCTGTCAAAATATGGTTTCTTTCTTTTTTCATTCTTTTCTCAATCTGCCAGAATGGTGTTGCTCTGCTCTGTGATCCGGTTGAAAACAGTCCCGACCAGAGAAGTGAGCTGTGTCTTGAAGATGATAACCAGGCCGATCAGGACCACCATGATCAAGATGATTTCCACCGTCCCAAGTCCTCTTTCATCCTTCACAAGTTCTGCCAGTTTCTGTCTGCATTTTGTTCTGATAAGCATACTTACTTCCCGCGCCGCAGGCGCTCTCCTTTCCTTTGCGTTGTCCCGCTGTTTTCTAGAATGAAAAACTGGAAAAAGCGGGAATCAGAATCATAACCATTGTGATCACCAGCATCAGAATCATCGGAAACAGCAGCTTGGTTCCCGCCTCTTCTCCCAGCTGGCGCGCTGTGTTCTTGCGCTCGTCCATGGCCAGTTCCGCCTCTTCCTGCAGTGCTGACAGCAGCGCCGCATTCCCTTTCCTCAGGTTCTGCGTCAGCAGCGAACAGAACTTGGTATACTGTCTGCTGCGGCAGCGGGACCCGAAGTGGGCATAGGCCGACGCTTCCGAAATGCCGCTGTCCAGCTCATGGCAGACCAGCAGAATTTCCTCATAGACATATCTTTTCTCACCTCCTTCCCCGCGCTGTCTCAGATAATCTTCCCCCAGCTTCCGGAAAACATTCCGAACGCTGAGGCCCGCCCCCAGGAACAGCACAAATTTGCTGACCAGGGTCGGATAATCCACTTTCATTTCGCGGCTCCTCGTCTCAACCTTCTTATCCTGCTCATAATCACTGTAGCCATCGCAGAGCTCCCCTGCTGCCGCGATGCCTACCAGCAGCAGAAGGCTGTTGTCCTCCTTTTTCTCCTTCCAGGTAATCGGTCGTCCTGCTGCCTTCTCCGGCAGCAGAAACTCCCGGTTCTCCCGCGAGGCTGCCTCCCGCTCCATGATTTCCTGTGAAAGCGCCTTTTCACGCTTTTCCTGCTCTGTGTAGACTGGAGAAAGGACAAGAATGTCATAGCTTTTTTCGATGCGGAAATTCTGGCAGGTCAATACAGCTGTAAGACTGACCGGTACCTGCTCACCCTCCTGAAGCAGGTCAGAGCCAACGCTCCCGTCACTCCCCACATATTCGCTGCTGCTCTTCCAGCGGATGCGGAAAGGAAAGCCCTCCAGCTGCGTCGGCAATTCCAGCGGACTGCGCACATGAAGCAGATCCGGATTTTGCCCAGGCATCCTCTTCTCCAGCTCGGCAAAGGCCTGCACCGCCAGCTGATCACACTGCGCCGCGGTGTATTCCAGTGGTTCTACCCGGACAAGGTATTCTCCCGCCGAAGCGCTGTCTTCTCCGTCAAACTGTGCACTGGCTGTCAGCTCAATGGCATTGCCGCCATAGCTGCTGCGCTGAATCCTTTTCCCGTCCTGGATTACCTCACTGGTCAGACTGCTGACGCACGAAAGAAAGGGGCACAGCACCGCCAGGAAAAGAAACAGCAGCAGATTCGTGAGCTTGGTCAGATGATAATTCTGCTCTCTCTGCCTCATCTGCTTGGACGGATCCAGCAGCATCAGATCATTCTGAATCGCGCCGGCACCCGGCACAGCGGAAAGACGCCGATGCTTCTTTATGTAGGCGGCGGCCCGTAGAAAAGGAATCAGAAGCTTTTTCGTCTTCTCTTCGCCGCTCAGCTCCCCGCCGATGTCCTCATGCCGCGAGAGAAACAACAGAACGGCCCATCCGGCCAGCGCGATCCCGTAAACAGTCACAGGAAGATACTCCGCCATCATCCTTTCTCCTTTCCAGAAACAATCGCCTTCACCTGTTTAGATCCGGATTGCCATGATCCGCTCGGACAGCCTGAAGGCAAACAGATACACGCACAGGCAGGCGCTCATGATCAGCACACCGGTCAGATTTCCATACAGGACATCGAAAAAGCCCTTCGAACTGATTTCAATATAGAAAATGATCAGAAACGGCACGGCGTTCATGATACGCTGCTCCAGCACCTTTTCACTGAGCATGACCCGGATCTCTGCCTCCACATCAATCCGACTCTGAATCATCGAAATTGTTCTGGCCAGAATCTCGCTCATGTTTCCCCCGCTTCGTTTCGCAATGGCGAAGACCTCCGCAAATTCAAGGATTTCTTCTACTTCACAGCGATCTGCGAATTCCTGCAGAAGCCGCTCGAGCGGAATGTGGTTGTCCAGCCCCCGGTCAATCCGATACAGCTCCCGGCAGATCACACTGGACTCTCCGAAAAGAAATTCCATCTCGTGATAAGCTTCCCGGAACGCATTCTCGGCAGAATAACCGGCCCGGAGTGCCATCAGAACACTGTTGACTGCCTCCTTGAACTGTGCGGCCAGCTCCTCCTTCTTCTTGTCTCTGTTTTTCACAAGCCGCCGCTTCATGAGCGGAATCCCCAGCGGTGAGAGAAAAAGCATGGCAGCAGGGGTCTTGTAGAAAAACCAGGAAAGAAACAGAAGTATTCCAGCAGCTTCCAGTACCATTGCTGCCTGTTCAGAGCGCGATCCCTGCGCGAAGGAGCTTTTCTTTATTGCGAAGTGTTTCCTGAAAGCGCCATGTTCCCAGAACTTTCCCATTTTTTTCTCCTGTTTCTTCGTAGCAGCACAGGCTGCACAGCTTGACTCTGCCCTCTTCCATTCCGCGTACTTCGGCAATTTCCAGCAGTTTCCTGCTGCCGTCCCGCAGCCTTCCCAGATGAATGATCAGATCAATGCCGGAAGCAAGCTGGCCTCGGATGGCCGGCATCGGCAGCTCCATCCCCATCAGGATCATGGTCTCCAGCCGCGAGATCATATCCGATGCACTGTTGGCATGACCGGTGGACATGGATCCGTCATGCCCTGTATTCATCGCCTGAATCATGTCAATCGCCTCCGCGCCGCGAACTTCGCCGACAATAATCCGGTCCGGCCGCATCCGCAGCGAGGAGCGGATCAGATCCCGGATGCTGATCGGAACGCAGCCCTCAATATTGGCGTTGCGCGCCTCCAGCCGCACCAGATTGGGAATGTGCAGAATCTGCAGCTCGGCGTTGTCCTCAATGGTGATGATCCGCTCGGTTTTCGGAATAAAGTCGGAGAGCGCATTGAGAAATGTCGTCTTGCCAGAACCGGTTCCCCCGCTGATGAAGATGTTGTAACCGGCCGCGACCAGTTTTTTCAGAAAGTCGGCGATCTCTGTCGACAGCGATCCGAAACGGATCAAGTCATCCATCCCGATCGGCTTGTCCGGGAACCGACGAATCGTCACGATCGGTCCATTCAGCGCCACCGGCGCCATCACAACATTGACTCTTGCGCCGTTTTCCAGCCTGGCATCCACAATCGGAGAAGCTTCATTCACGACACGATTGCAGGACGATACGATGGTCTGGATCACATCCTCCAGCTTCTGTCTGGAAGTAAAGTGCTGGCCATAGCGGGTAGTTCTGCCGTTGCGCTCAATAAAGATATTCTCTGTTCCGTTGATCATGATCTCTGTTATGCCCGGATCATCCACCAGCTCCTGCAGCACGTCCAATTTCCGAATGGAATAGAACACTTCCTGCCTGAGTGTGCGCATCTGGCTGAGCGTCAGCTGCTCCTCCCCGGCACAGCGCATGGTCTCCTCATCAATCAGCCGCAGAATTTCCTCATCTGCCAGTTCAATGGAATAATCTATCCCGGAAAGAATCCGCTCATGAACGGTCTCCCGTATCTCTTCGTAACTCCTGCGCATCTCTCTTCACCTGTTCCCGCATCAACCCCGCATAGGACGATCGCGAAAGCGCCCGCAGATCGCCGCCTTCGCCGCCGCGTATCGGCGGCAGCTTCCAGACTCTCGTCCGCAGCAGCAGCTCCTGACAGTCCCGCTCCTTTAATGCCCGCTCAAACTCTTCCATTCTCGATTCACTCAGCAGGTCCTGTTCCTGCTGCAGTACATAGATCAGATGACAGCGCTTTAAGATTTCCGTGAGTCCCCGCAGCCCTTCGCACAGATCCAGTACCAGAAAGCGGTAATCCGTCCACTTGACCGCCGCATCAATCAGAGAGAGCCATTCCGCGCTCCCGATCTCTCCAAGACTTTCATAGTTCCGCACCGGAGGTGCCGCATCGGCGCCTCCGACTGCCCGGGTAATCATGGAAAGCTTGGAAGAAATCTTATCCGCCTGATCCGGCAGCAGAAACATCAGTTCCTCCAGCGAGCTGTCAAAAGCCGGCCGCACCATCGCGTTCAATCCGGAAAATCCTTCGAAATTCAGATACAGCGTCCGCCCCTGTTCGGCCAGAATCTGAATCAGTGTCAGGGAAAACTGCGTCTTGCACAGACTGGTGCCCGGCGAAAACACGCCGATTACCTTCATATGATCTGACATACGGATCTGCCCCGGCAGACTTGTATCCGCATCCTGCAGCTCCTCCCGGATCCGCTGCATGGCAATCCGCATGGGCGTATATTTGCTGAGTGCATGCTCCTTCATGGTCTCGGGCGGCTGATCTCCCACCAGAATCAGTTTCTTTTCAAATCCGCTCTCTGCCGGGACCGATTGCAGGGACTGGCTGTCAATCATAAGAAGAACCGTACTCTCCGGATCCTGCTCCCGGCGAAGTTCTTCGACAGACCGGAAAATCCGCGGCTCGTAGGGAACCCGCTCTTCCCGAAGCATATGCATTGCAAGATGTCTTGCATATTCGTGATCCTGATCACAGATTGCAATTGTTTTATTCATGCTTTTCCTTTCCTTCATCTCTGAATATT
>JAFTFP010000164.1 GCA_017449485.1 Lachnospiraceae bacterium | reverse complement strand
CTGCGGCAACACATTCAAGACCGGATCCACCAAGGGCAAGGACATCCACGTTGAAGTCTGCGCGAAGTGCCATCCGTTCTACACCGGCCAGCAGAGAGCGGCTTCCACGAAGGGCCGTATTGATCAGTTCAACAAGAAGTACGGACTGGGCCAGAACTAGTTTCTGATGCGGTAAAGATGAAATGAGGTTGAGGAGCGGTGCTCCTCAGCCTCGTTTTTGTTATTGCGATTGTGCTAACCCGGGCAGTGCCCGGATGAGCAGCAGCCCGAAGGGGCATGAGACGAAGGAGGAGAATATGGCGCGAAGGAACACGCAGCATTACTGCGGGATCGGCGGACAGGCCGTCCTGGAGGGCGTCATGATGAAGCACCGCAACATGTACGCGGTGGCAGTGCGCAGACCAGACCACGAGGTGGAAGTGGAAGTAGATGAGTACCACGGCATCCTCGAAGATACGATCTGGGTGAAGATTCCGTTTATCCGCGGCATCTTCGTGTTTCTCGACTCGCTGATTCTGGGCATGCGCGCCCTGAATCTGTCGGCTTCCTATTACGAAGACGAGAACGAAAAACCCACTGCCGCAGACAAGGTGGCGGACGAGGTGACCGGCGGCAGAGGGGAGAAGATTCTCTCTGTGGTGACGGTGGTGATCTCCTTTGCCCTGGCCATCGGCCTGTTTGTGGTGCTGCCTTACTGGATTTCTTCTCTGCTCAATCAGTTTATCCGCAGCGCGTCGGTGCTGGCCATCGTGGAAGGCCTGATCCGCATCCTGATCTTTCTGATTTACATTGTGGCCATCACAGCCATGAAAGACATTAAAAGACTCTATATGTACCACGGGTCAGAGCATAAGTGCATCAACTGTCTGGAGCAGGGTGATGAGCTGACGGTGGAAAACGTCCGCCGGGCGAGCCGGTTCCACAAGCGCTGCGGCTCCAGTTTCATCGTCTTCGTGGTGCTGGTCAGCATTGTGCTGTTCTTCTTTATCCGCGTTGACAATCCGCTGCTGCGGATTCTGCTGCGCATCGCGCTGATCCCTGTGATTTCCGGCATTTCCTACGAGCTGATCCGCCTGGCGGGCCGCTCCTCCAATCCGGTGATCGAGCTGCTTTCGCTCCCCGGGCTGTGGACGCAGCGCCTGACGACGAAAGAGCCGGACGATGAGATGATCGAAGTGGCCATCGCATCGGTCGAGGCCATCTACGACTGGCGCCAGTATCTGCAGGAGGAGTTTCCCCAGTACTACGAGGAGGAGGCAGATGCCTGAGGAAAGCGGGGCAAAATACGGCTCACCGCAGGCAGCTGCGGCCTACCGGACTGTGTGGGAGCAGGGCGCAGAGTGCCTGGAGCAGGCGGGGATTGCGGATGCGAAGCTGGACGCAAGACTCTTGCTGGAAGCGGTGTGCCATACGAGCCTTAATACGCTGCTCGCAGAGCCGTCGCACACTGTGACGGCAGAGCAGAAAGCGCAGTATGATGAGATGATCCGGCGCAGAATGTCCCATGAGCCGACAGCTTATATTCTGGGCAGCCAGGAATTCATGGGGCTTGATTTTACCGTCACCCCGGCTGTTCTGATCCCGAACCAGGACACGGAGACACTGGTGGAGCTGGTGAGAAATGAGCTGCACAGCGGGATGCGGATTCTGGATCTGTGCACCGGAAGCGGCTGCATTCTCCTGTCCCTTCTTCATTACTCTCTGAATACCATCGGTGTCGGAACAGACCTGTCCAAAGAAGCTCTGAAGATTGCAGAAGAGAATGCGCACAGACTCGGCCTTGCAGAGCGCTGCACCTTCCTGCAGGGAGACCTGTTTGAAGCCCTGAAAGGACTGGATGAGTCCTTCAGGCAGTTCGATCTGCTGGTCTCCAATCCGCCTTATATCCGGCGGGAAGTCATCGGGACACTGGAGAAGGAAGTCTCTCAGGCAGAGCCCTATCTGGCGCTCTGCGGCGGAGAGGACGGGCTGGATTTCTACAGAAGAATCGCACAGGAAGCAGCGCGGGTTGTGCGTCCGGGCGGCACGGTCTGCCTTGAAATCGGATATGATCAGGCTAAAGCAGTCTG